>JBFFMO010000048.1:0-12205 GCA_041554035.1 Allomicrovenator sp.
GATATACATGCCATCAACAAACGTTGTGTTGTCTCAGGCCGAGTACGACGCGATTCAGGCGTGGATTGTTGCTGGCGCGGTCTACACTCAGTAGTTCCAGCCCTAGCGAGCAAATCGCTTCAATATCCCAAATCCAAGAGCGACCGTCACGACAACCAGTGTTGCTGTGATGGTCGATGCCATGCCGCGCCCATAAGGGCCTGCGGCGGGCAGTGTGCCCACCATGAGGGTGTCATCCGAGAGGACGTACACTTTGCGATGGTTGAGTCGCATCTCGCGAATATCACCGACCCCGGAGCCTCCTGGCCACGAGATGAAAATGCGCTCGACCTGCGTCATATCGTCCATCGACGGCATATCGTAAAGCACATGTCTCGCGCCCGACTCGGCGAGGATCAGCCCATGTCCTTGTTGAACGTCCATGCCGACGATTCTGGAGGAGCGCCAGGGGCCATCGATGACCTCCCATCGTTCCCCGTCTCGGCTACGGGCCAAGACGTTATTTTGCGCAGAATAGAGCGGCGGTTCGCCTTCGCCCGCCCAGTTTAGCCAGACCCGGCTCTCATCGTCAGCGCGTTGAAGGCTTCGAACCGCAGACCAAGAGGCCCCACTGTCGGTCGAACGCCAGAGCTGTGTCGGGGTTCCACGCCGGACCGAGGTTTCAGCAAGGTAGAGGGTTCGTCCAAGCACCCCGAGCAGGAAGTGGGTGATCGAAGAAGAGCTCAGCGTGGAAACAAGCGCGGATGCGAAGTCATAGACCTGCCAGGTCACGCCGCCATCGTGGGACACCGAGGCGCCGTTACGGTGGGTCACAGCGAGCGCAAAATCACCGATGCTTCGAATCTCCACGACCGCCGAGGATGGAAAAAGCTCATGCTCGGGTCCCAACTCGAAGACAGGCGCGTTTTTCGAGAGTGGAATCGGGGTGGTTATGGGCTCGTTTCGGGAGCCGGTGAGGATGTCTCCGGAGCGTGTTCCGACGAGCACTTGGCCCTTGGGTGTCACGTTAATACTTGTCGCGGCCCGAGAATGAAGCCGGGTCCACTCCACGTCACCTTTTGCATCGCGAGGTCGTTCATAAGCGCCCGAACTGGTCGCGAGCACGACGGTGCTCGGTCCGAAATCGAAATCGTTGATCGACGTGTTGTTCGCGCCTTCGTTGGCGAGGTCCCACGACACTCCAAGGTCATCCGAGCGAAGCGCACCCAACCCAATCGTGGGCGCCCAGAGTGTGTCTCCGCGCCTTACGAATGAGACGATGCTTCGCGCGTCCGGATCCACCGGCCTGGGGGTCGTCCACACGCCGTCGTGACGCCAGATGGACCCGGCCGTGGTTCCTGCGAGCAAGAACGAGTGGGTCTCGTCCGCCCGAAAGGCTTCGATGTTTTCGATTCCGGTCAGTTCTTCGGGAGAAATTCTGTACCACTGCTCGGCTTGATCGTCGGATTGATAGATGGCGCTGGGCGTGAACAGCCATAGCGCGCCGGAGGTCGGACTGCCGATCAAGTCGCGTTCAGCGCTGCCGAAGGTGCTGGTAAGGATCCATGGTTCTTCGGGATCGCTTCGTCGCCAGAAGTAGAGTTGGTCGCTCAAGAGGCTCAACACCTCGAATGGGCGTGTTGCGGTTCTGGGCAAATAGGAGCGGATCACAGGCGGCAGGCCGTTGTCGTTTTCGAAGTCGACGCCTGTGAGTGTCAGCGGAGTCCAGGTGTGCTCCGCGTCGGTGCCATAGAGCCAGACGTCGCGTGAATGCAGCACGTACATATTCTGGTCGACACATCGGATCCAAAATGGGTCGTTGGGGATGATTTCTTGAGTTTGGTCGCTCGGTCTTGGGACCGGCAATTCCGCCGGATTGAAGGTGCGTCCGGCGTCGATGCTCACCCAAAGCTGCGGGTCCTGCTGTGGGACCGGCCGCCCCAAGAACCACAGTCGTCCATCTGCAGCACAGAAAGACCGAGATCGTGGAAACGGAGACGCCCACAACGTGGAGCGCAAAGACTCGAAGGGCGCCATCTGAAAGGAGGGCAAGAGCTGTGAGTCGACGGCTTGCCATCGCGTGTTGTCACGCACCAGTAATTTCTGTGGGGTGGGTGCCACCAGAACTTCGGTTCCCCCGAGAGTCACCACATCCATCGTGAGCATGGCCGCGCCAGGCGGGCCTGCAACAACACGCATCTCGACAACGGCCACTTCGTGGTCGCACGCAGAGAGAAAAAATAAAGCCGCCAAGATGGCGGCCTTTATGGTGGTTTTCTGGGCCATCAATACCCGCGCATTTCCAGAATGATGAATTCGACGCGTCGATTATACGAACGACCTTCTGCCGTCTCGTTGTCCCTGATGGGGCGAGTCTCGCCGAAACCAACACCTTCGAGTCGGTTTTCTGCAACGCCATGATCGGTCATGAATTTGAGCACAGAATCGACGCGTCCCTGGCTGAGCTTGAGGTTCATTTCGTCGGCGCCGCGGTCGTCGGTATGACCTTCGATGCGGATTTTGACGATTTGAGGGTTCTCAAGCATGACCTTCACCACGGCGTCGAGAATGTCGAAGCTCTTCTTCATGATCGTGGTCTTGCCGGTGTCGAAGTAGACCTGCTCGGTGATGATGATTCGGTCGCGCGCGATATGAACCTTGTCGTTCGGGTTATCTGGGCAACCGTCATCGTCGAGGAAGTCATTGAGTGTTTCTGGCTCCATCGGGCAATTGTCTGCCGTGTCTGGAATGCCGTCCTGATCGTTGTCAGGATCGGGGCAACCGTCTGAATCTTCGAAACGATCGATGTCCTCAGGGTCTTCGGGACACTTGTCGAGGTCATTCGGGATGCCGTCGCCGTCGAGGTCGTTATCCGGGCAACCGTCGATGCCCACAACCATGCCCTCAGGAGTGTTGTCGCACTTGTCGAGGTCGTCGGGGATGCCGTCGCCGTCATTGTCGTAATCCGGGCAGCCGTCCATGTCTTCATGACCGTCGAAATCTTCGGCTTCGTTAGGACACTTGTCGTATTTGCCGTAGATGCCGTCGTGGTCGTAGTCGTATCCCCAGCTTCCGCCAGAGACCCAATAACCACCGACACCGATGAAAACGCGGAAATCAGGTGTTCCCACAGCTTCTTCGTTCATGCCGTAGCCAAAGCCGCCCGTGAAGGTCCAGGCGTCGTGGAGCTTGAAGCGCGCAGCAAGCTTGAATTCTGCGGGCACTTCGGTTCCACGGATGCCTTCGCGTCCAGCGGGTTTATCGGCGATGCCGATCGCGCCGTCGATTTCAGGAATCAGGTCGAGGTTGTCGACGAAGAGCGGGATTTGCACGGCCAATCCCCAAAGGATGGCGTCGCTGATGTAGGCGTCTCGCAGCTGAACCGTGTCTGCGCGGAAGCGATACCCAAGGTTTCCGCCGAGGCGTACGCCGTTGAATAGGAAGACATCACTCGCCAAGAGGGCATCGATGCCAAAACCTTCATCGCCAGTCAAACGGTCATCCGTGCCAATGGGGATATAGCCTGAGATCACGGCAGCGAGCCCCCATTGGTGCTGCATCAAGTCCACAAGTTGGGATTTGACGGTGATGCGAATATCGTTGAGTCCTGCCGCGCCGATTTTGGCGTTTGGATCGGCGCCGGTGGGCAGCACGGGCTCAAGGTCGCCCGAACTTTGTCGCAAGGTCACGGGCACCAAAAGACTGACTTCAAAGAGGTCGAAGAGGCCAAGGTTGGCCATCAAGGACAGCGTCAGTTGGTCTTCCACCGCGGCATTGAATTGTTCGCCGGTTGAGGGAACCTTGAGAGGATTATTGGCGTAATCGAGGTAAAACCCGAAATCTGGGTCGAGGTGTGACGCGACCTTGGAGCCGTAGACATTGAGGTAGTCTGCTGGGCCAGCTGCGGGTCTGAACTGCTGAAGCTGCAATTCTGGGAGGTCCTGCGCAGCAGCCTGCGTTCCGATCAGGCTCAACGCCAGTGCACATGCCGCGAAGGGCAAAATCCGTTTCATTGAGAGTCCTCAGTCAGGTTCGTTCGTCAAAGCTTGCATGGCGCGTCGCGCCTCGTCGATTTCGGGTGGTAAATGTTCCAACCCATCCACGATTGCGAGAGCCTGTGTGTAAATAATTCGAGCGTTTTCTCGATCGCCCGAGACCGCAAAAAGCGCCGCTGATTCGACCAGGTTTCCGAAACGATCCAAGGGATCGAGAAGTAGGTCGGCGTATGCTTCGAGGTCTCGTGCAAGGTCGAGATCCTGCTTCAGATGGCGCCCAAGGTCAATCCGGCGTTCGAACGCCTCTGCATGTTCGGGCAGAAGATGGGTGATTTCGCCCCAGAGGCGCCAGGCCATTTCTGCCTGCTGAAGCTCATCCTGCGCGACTGTGGCAAGGTCCGAGAGGATCTGGCCGGCCGGCATCCGAAGGGACGCGGGGACTTTTTCAAGGTCCAATTCTTCGAGCGCCGCGGTGGTCAGATTGGGGCGTCCCAGCAGCATGCCCAGTTCCAGACAGAGGCTTTGGGCATAACCTTCCCAGTCTCCAAGCGCGGCCTGACCCTGTTTGACGGATTCCAGGGCCCCTGAGTCTCCAGGCGCAGCTTCGAGGACTTTCCTGAAGTGGGCAATGGCTTGTCGCGGGCGGTCGAGCTTGGTCATCAGCAGTTCGGCCAGTTCTCGTTCGACTTCTACGGTGTCGAGGCCGCCGGTTGAGACCGCAAGCACTGTGCGCAGGTGTTCTGCCGCAGCATCCCAATCTTCAACATCCATCGCGATATCGGCCAGCAATCGATGAGCGGCCTCATGACGGGCGTCTCCCGCGAGGACTTTCTCGAGCCATTGGACCGCGGCCGCCCGATCTTGTTTTTCGTCCCAGACCAGCTGCGCGAGCAAAAGGCGATAAACCGTGTCCATTTCGCGAGATTCTGCGCGGGCGAGGCGTTCCTCAAGAATCTTGATGCGTCCGTCGACCCGTCCTTGATCTTCGTAGATCGATTCAAGCGCGTTCAGAACTCCGGGCGATGCGCCCGAGCCTTGAGGGTCATGTTCACGGACGAATTCCAGATGCGGTAATGCGCCACTCGAATCTTCGAGATCGTAATAGAGCAGCTCACCGAGTTGCCTTGCGTAGCCAATATGAGCGCTGAGATCGAGCTTGAGTCGACCCTGGCTGGCTGCTTCCACCACTTCGGTAAGGGCGGTCACCTTGCGATTCTCGTCGTCCGATTGCATGGCCGCAGCGGCTTCTTCCAACAAGGCTTGGTTTGTTTCAGCAGCAGGCTGAGGCAGTGGGGTGACCTGCATCGTGGGTTCTGAGGATTCGAATTGGTCTCGTCGAAGCACGCGTGAAAGCGCCGTCTCGGGCTCAACGTCTTCCGGTTTGGGTACCGAATGATGTTCGCGTGAGCTTTTGTCGAAGGTTTTTCGAAACTCAGCCAACGAGCTCGCCCCAGGGGTTGGCCGGGTCAATGACTCGTCGAGGATGTCATCAAGTCGAGCATCGACGTCGATCGCCGACGACTCGGGCGTTGCCAGCGCATCTGCTCGACGCCGTGCTTCGGCGCCCGCTGCGGCATCGCCTCGGATCGTGGCGAGTTCGGCGACTCGGATGAAGGCCTCCACCTGGGTTCCGACGTCGGGAGCGACTTCGCCGATTCGGCCTGCCAGTCTTTCCAGCAAATGAGCGGCGGAACCATCGCCCATGGGGCTCGCCACGTCGTGGGACTTTTGAGAAATCAAAGCTTCAAGGGCATTGCGTGCGCCAAAAAGACCGTCGAGTTCTGCAGGGCGAAGTTGGATCGACTCCATGAAATTTCGCGTCGCTTCGGCGAACGCATCGAGTTTCATGTTGGCGTGGGCCAATGAGATCGACGCGGCCCAGCGAGCGTCGCGTTCTGTGATGCGTGGCATCAACGAAACCAGCACGTCGCGCCATCGATCGAATTGACGGCTGGCGGTCATCGCAGATTCGAGTGCCTCACGGGCAGGAATGCTGTTCGGGTTGAGGCTGATGGCATCGATGATGTGTTGTGCGGCTTCGTCTTGAAGGGCCAACGAACGGTACAAGTCTGCCAGTCGAAGGTGGTGTTCGACCTGTGCCTCAGGGGTGAGAGCGGCTTTTAAGAGATCTTGATAGAGCGCGATCAATTGCTCGGGACGTCCGCCCATTTTGTAGTGGGCTTCAAGCCGCGTGGCTGCTTCTTCGTCACCAGGGCTTGCGTCGAGCACGCGGCGCCAATGCGATGCAGCGGCATCCGAACGCTGGCGGGATTCGTAGGATCTGGCGAGGTCGCGATGCATTCGCAGGGCGCGCTCCAGATAAAATTCGCGATCTTCGCCACGGGATTGTTCGATCAGGATTTCCAACATCGGGATGGCGTCGACGCGATATCCAACGGCTTCTTCCCAGCGCTCACGCTGTTCGCAAAGTTCAATCGCGGCCTCCAGGAACGAGATGCGTTCTCCGGGTTTCATGCCGTCTTCAGGCAGGTTCTCGGTCAACGAGATCGCCCGACGAACGCTCAAAAGCGCCTGAGTTGGATCTTCGACGGCCTTTTCCCAGATCGTCGCCATACGGATATGCAGTCGAGCAGCGCGGGCGGGCAGCTGTCGGGCTTCTGCGGCTCGTGCGGCCGATCCAAAAGCCTTGAGCGCTCGCAGAGGTTCTTCGCTGACCAGATACGACTCGCCCAGGATGTCCAGGGCTTCAAGTTGGCCCGGATCAAGGCGCAGAACACGTTCGAGGTAGATTCGCGCTTCGCCGACTTCGCCCTGTCGATCCATCAGGTGCTGGGCGAGTGTGAGGTAGGTCAGGGTCAACGATTCGCGGTCGGTATAAACGCCGGTCAGGCGCTTGAGTACTTCTTCGAGCCCGGAAACATCGCCTTCGCTTTCGTAGATCGCGCGCAGCATTTCCAGGGCGACCCGATTGCGTGGCGACAGTTTTAAAACTTCGCGCAGGTGATTGGCTGCAGCGGAGGGGGCCGAATCGACCAAATAGTCGGCCATGGCAAGCTGGGCCAAGATCCAATCATGCGTATCGCCGCGTTCCCGCAGGCCCTCTGCCAGGCGTTGGAAAGCCGGGATGACCTGTTCACGGCGCCCATTGAGCTGAGCGAGCAGGGGCCGCGCAAATCGAGCCCGCAGGTCTGTGGGGTCGTCTGATTCGAGTTCACGGCAGACGGCTTCGGCATGGGCCAAGTTCGAAGGCGTGGGGTCGCAGAGCAGCAGGTCAAAAAGCCGCGAGACCAATTCCGGATGCAATCCGTAGATGTCGCGATAACCGGAGTAGAGCTCCAAAGCCTGTCGCATTTGCCGACCAAAAAGGGCCTGGTCTCCGTGCGAAAAAAGGTCTTTGGCTTCGTAGGCGGCCAGAGCGCGTGCGCCTTCGGCGGTGGCACTTACGTGGAAAGCCTGTGGCGTGTGCGAGGTCCAGCCTGGATCGTGGGAGGCCGCTCGCAGTGTCATGAGGCCCGGCCGAATATGTGCGCCTTCGAGGGTGACGTTCGACAGGTTTGGAAGCTTCCAACCGACGCCTGGGAAGATGTGGAGGAGCATCAATTTCAGGGGACGTAGGCTCAGGATGTCGCCAGCGATACCGACCGTGAAACTCTGGCCCCGGCCCGGTGGCCGCAAGCCCGGCGAGTTCAGAAGACGTGTGATGAATTCGAAAGCGAGCAGACGAGCGGGGAAGGGCAGCGGCCCAAACGCACGATAATCATAGACGCTGAGGTGAACTTCGTCGGCGCGGGCGGGTTCTGGTGGAATCAACGCAAATTTGAAACTCAGCCAGGTGTTCGCGCCGAGCGAGCGTACCCGTGTGGTGACGTGAACGGCCCCGTCCAGAAAGTGAACGTCGAGCGAATCAAAGCCCTGAATTGCTGTGGAACTCTGGCGAAGCAGGTCGCCGAGGCCAACCTCTGAGGTCGAGATCTCGAGTTCGCGAACAAGGCATCGTGTGTTGCGGAACCGGTTCAGGCCGCCGCGTGCGTCGAAGGGAAACGAGAGATCTGGAATCTCCATGCGGAGATGATCCAGATTAATCCAGTCCGAAAGCCGCTCGCCTCGCGCCCAGAGGTACCCTCGCCCGAACAAGAAATCGAGGTTCAGGCCAAGTGGGTTGGCATTTGTGGTGTTGGGTTCCATTCGGTCACATTCTGGACCGGGAAGGCGGCGATGGCAATTTTGCTAAGCGTGGCTCAGAAACACAGCTCTTCGCAGTTGTCCCGGCCGGTGCGAGCACAGGCAATTCCTTGCTCTGCTGCGTGTACCTCGGTCCACTTCAGAGTGTCGAGACCAAAGCGCCACGTGTCGTCCATGTAGCCGCAGTCGCCGGTGCCGCCAAAGAGGATCAAGCTGCCATGACCGTCGTTCACAAACGTGTGGTATTGGCGCCTTTCCGGGCTCTCGAAATCGTATTCAACGAAGGTGTCGGCACACTGGCAGAAGCTTGGGCAACCGGCGCCGGTGTAGATGTCGCCCTGTCGCAGATTCACCCAAGCGTTGTCGGGGAAGAAGGCCCAGATATCGTTGGCATTTCCAAGCGCAGTGTCGTCGTGTCCGCCAAACATAAGGACGCGATCGTGTTCAGGATCGTCGACCAAGACAGCGTTGATTCGCGCTTTGGGACCGGCAACTGCTGCCCCGTCCCAGACTTTTTCGAACGTAAAGTTGTCGACCGGTGCTGACCAGAGGTCGGCGTCGAAGGGGCCGAGGAACGCGTTTTCGTCGCCACCTGAAAAGACCAGAAGGCGGTTATTTGTGGTGTCGATCGTCATGGCGTGGAAGAGCTTGCGGGTCGGTGGGTTGGTGGTGAGTTCGCGTTTCCAAACCAAAGTCTTCATGTCGAGGGTGTAGAGGTCGTTTTGAGGCTGGAAGCTCAATCCGCTTGGGTCGGTGCTGCCACCGAACAAGATGAGGCGGTCACGTGGAGCGTCAAAGACCACCGCTGTGTTGGCGCGCGGCGAAGGGATATCGCCGGTCGTGAGCAGCTCGGTCCACGTGTCGGTGTTGACGTCAAACGCCCACGTGTCGTTGAACATGCGATAATTTCCGGTGGAATCCGGCGCACGATATTTGCCGCCGAAGATCATCACGCGTTTTCGAATGGGGTCAAAGGTGCCGGCAAGTCGGCCTCTGGGGTCGGGAGCATTTGTTGTGGTGACTCGGTACCAGTTTTCGAATTCTTCGGAGTATGCCCAGGTATCACCGAGGTAGTTCTTGGGACCAAAATTCGCGCATTGTGCGGGCTGTTGGTCGTTTCCGCCGAACAAGATGATGCGGTCGTTGCATGGATCAAAGACGCCGCCCTGTTCACCGCGACCGGTGGGGTTGTTTTTTCCGCCGGCCAAAATCGGGGCCTGTGCCTCGTACGCGGTGTTTTCGGAACACGCCACAAGCTCGCCTGGGTAGGTGAATGCTGGGGTGATCGTGGCGTCGGATTCGGTATCGGTGCCTGCGTCGCTCTGCGTTGCGGTCGACGTATCGCTGCCAGTATCGGTGGCGTTGTTCGCGTTATTGGCCGGAGTCGAGCTGTCGTCGGAGCAAGCGGTCGCGAGCAGAATGATCAGAATGGGAAAGAACTTCATGGGGGGAACCTCAAGGTACTACGAATTCAAAAGTTGCTTCGGCCATGTCCACGATCGGGATTTCTCCAACGATTGCATTTGGGTCTAAGAAGCCGTCATCGACGAGTTTCTGAACCAGAAATGGCGGGAAAGTGCGGTATCTCAGTGTGGCGCGTGCGGTCAATCGTTTGCCAGAATACCCGTCCGGAATATCAAACTCGCGCCAACCGGATTGGCCGGGTTGGAGCAAGAAATCCTGACTTCGTTTGGCCTGCCACGGGAAAATCACGTGTTCGCCGGCCTCGTCGAAGATGAATGAACCGAACACGAGCAGGTCGGGGTCACCATCTGGCGTCAGGCTGTGGCCTTCGACGCGATCCATGAGGTCGCCGTTGGCGTCGAGCATGCCGCTTTCGAGGATCGTGGCCCCAGTAGGGTCGGTCACGACCAAATGGACCCAAACCTGTCGGTCGGCGGTAGAGCCTGAGGGCAGGGCGTGGCCGTTATTGATATTTGTGACACTGACACGGAGGCCGGGGGTGGTTGTGTTCGCGCTTGGCGCGATCTTGAGGTCACCGCAAGATCTTAGAAGTGCGGTGACCAGAGCAAGTTGCCGTTCTTTTTCTGGGAAGTCTGCCGTCAAGGCGAGGTCGACGCCTACGAAGGTGTGTTCGTGGATTTCGCGCGTTTTGCCATCCACAATCTCGCCCGTGTATTGGGGCATATGGCAGTCTTGGCAGCTCTTCTCTACACCCACGCCATCGTTAAATTCGCTCGCATACCACTCGCTAAACGTGTTCTCGAGCAGCGCTCCTTTGGGATTGACGACGTTATGACACGTCCCACACATGTTGGAGCTTGTGAGCAGCGTTGAAGCCTCAATCTTGTGCGCATCTTGCCCCGAATCACCAGGGCCAAAAAGTGTTCGTTCGGTGAGTGTGAACGCGGCGTTTTTTGTGGCCTCAACCGACTCCATGCGATGGCAGGTCACGCAGACCACGCCATGCCCGATGGTGGGTTCACTCATGTCGAATTGAACTCTCCAGATCCCGTTATCGTCGTAAACCGGGGTCAGGCCGTCTTTTGAAGCCACGGGTGCGTGGCATTGGATGCAGAACTGGTCGAGCTTGCCTTGAGTATCCTGAACGCCCTTATCGAGCATCGCGCGATAGATCGGGTCGACCGTTGCGTACGCATGCATGCTGCCTTTCCAGTCATTGAAGTGCTGCTCATGGCAGGTCCCACAATACTCAGGGCTGTTTTCGGCGTACATCGATGCGTCGGCCGAAGCGTCTTCAGAGGCTTGGTCTGAACCAGCATCGACGACCGGAGGAGTCGCATCCTGAGAACAGGCGCCCAGCCCGATCGCGAGAAAAAAAAGTAAGACGTTTCGCATGCATCACTCAAAAGGGGCTGGATTCTTACGAAATTGTGTGAAAATTGCAACGGAACCGCGCACGCCGTGTAATCACAAAGCGAGAAACCTCATGAAGAACTGGATACTTTTACTTATCGCCGCCGTGGCTCTTGCTGCGTGCGAATCCAAACCCAGTGAACCGGCTGAACCTGGTGCGGCGGTCGAAGTCAGTGCTCCGGCGGTTTTCAGTGTCGTTCGTGGTGAACAGGCCAAGGACCTGGTGGCCAAAGGCGCCAAATTGCTTGATGTGCGCACCCCTGGTGAGTTTGCTTCCGGCCATATTGACGGTGCGGTGAACATCCCGGTGCAAGAACTTCAGACGCGATTGGGCGAGCTCGACAAGGTTCAGCCTGTGGTCGTTTATTGCGCCAGCGGGAAACGCAGCTCCGCGGCGATGTCGATGATGAAAGAGGGTGGATTTGCGCAGGTCTACGATCTGGGCGGAAAATCCAACTGGTGATCGATCAGGGGCAGGTCTCGGTCGTGACAGCCGTGTTGCCGCTGACTCGCAGGTTCCAGTTCGCGCAAACGCTCGAAGACGCGTGGCGGATCTGAATGTAGACGTAGTAGTCGTCGTCGACTCCAAAGGAGTCGTTGCGCCTTACTTTCACGGTGTCGACGCTGCCGGTGCTCAAGGACGAGCCCGCCAGACCGCCGCCGCAGGTTTCGCAATACACCAGCAAATCGAAGTCGGTGCCGGCCGCACTGGTCAAGGTGACCGTTGCGGACAAGTACGTGGACGAAGTGCTGTTCTCCCAAATCAGGACCCGAAACCACTCTTCGGTGTATCCCGAATCGGTCACGATATCGTTGCCTGTGTCACCGTCGACGATACCGAGGCTCGTGTAGGTTGAGGCACACGCAGGATTGGTGTCTCGAACCAGTCCTTCATCGATCGAACCGTCGCAATTATTGTCGAGGCCATCGCAAAGCTCGACGGAATTGCCGGTGGTGTCCGAACACGCCATGGCGCCCGCTGTACACGTTTGCGTGCCTTCCAGACATTGGTCGGTGTCGGGGCCGTCGCACGCCGTGCCGATGAGCGGGTCCGCCGCGCCGTCGGCTGTTGCCGTGTCGCAGTCATTATCAAGGCCGTCGCAGATTTCAGCGGAGGGCATCACCGTTTGAGCGCATTCCAGCAGCCCGTTTAGACAGGCGAGTTCACCGTTGCCACAAACGCCAGGGAGGCCGGTGCTGCAAGTCGTTCCACCGCCTGGGTTGCCGTTATCGAGTTCTCCGTCACAATC
>JBFFMO010000049.1:0-12197 GCA_041554035.1 Allomicrovenator sp.
AGGAAGAGTCGGACCCACAAGAGCCACCGGCTGCGGTAGTGGTCGAAGAGGAGTCTGAGGTCCACGAAGATTTGCTCGAGGAGGAGTCTGCTCCGGAGTTTTCGCTGAGTGACGCTTTGGAGGATTCCGAGCCGGAACTTCTTTTGGCGGAGCCTTCGGAACCCGAGATGGACTTCGACGCTCCGGAAGGGCTGTCCTTGGACTCATCGGAAGCCTCGGCCCCTTCAAGAGATGATCGGGAAGACATCGGCTCACTATTGTCCAACCTGGATGACTCATCCCGTATGTCGCCTGAATCGATGCATCTCGGGACGTCTCTTCGCGAAGATTCGGCCGCAGATTCCGCGTCAGAAGGCGAAGACGAGGAGAGCCTGGAAGCGCTACTGGCTTCGGCTCGTCGCGAGATCGAAGAGCGATCGACAGAAGAACCTCGTGATTCGGGAGATATTCTCGACCAACTCCTTGGTGACGACTTGCCTCCACCACCGGCCGAAGGGCCTGTGTTCGGCATGCCGCAGCCCGAGAAGAAAAAGAAAGGGTTCCTGTCGAAGTTCTTCGATAAGGGCTGATTTCCCAGCCAACTCAACATCAACTTTTTATGACAGCCTCACTCCATTCTTACGGGGTGGGGTGCACCGGCGTCGCCTTGCAAACGCTAAGGCTGATCGCTAGTCTGCGTGCACTTTTCGGAATCAGGAGATCTTCGATGACAGGCAAGCTACTACTCACATTTATCACCGCACTCGTCGCCACCGTTTTTGCTGCTTCGTGCAGTGACGACAACAACATTCAGGGAGTCGACGTCTCGGAGCTGACAATCGAAGGCTCCGATGGCAATTTCAACATCAAGCTGCCGGTGGTTGATGACAAGCCCGAGAAGCAGTTGAACCCCCTTATTCTTCGGAATTCGGGCAAGGCAATGCTGGTGATTAAACGATTTGAATGGGTTGCTAAACCCGACCGTTTAGACGCGCTGGCTGAGGCCGCAGACGCGTGTACAACGGGCGATGAATGCTCCGGGACCGAGATTTGCCTCTCTTCACGTTGCATCGCGCTTGGACTTCCGGCCACTCCGTTCAATATCGAGCCTTCGCTTCGAAAAGACATCGAATTTGTCGTGACCCAAGGTGGCGGTGAGCTGACCTGTCCTACGCCAGGCCCCGACGTTCCGGCGAACTACCTCAATACCTATTGTGGTGAATTGGTCATCGAAACCAACGCCATCAATACGTCTGGCGTGGTTCAGGACGGAAAGGCGACCATCTACTTCCTCAAGCCTGCGCTGTCCGGTCAAATCGAAGTCCAGCCGGAATTCATGGAGTTTCAAAACGTCCAACCCGGCTCGCAGCAGTCGCAAGATTTCAGCATTCGAAACACCGGAAGTCAGCTTCTGACCATCGATCAATTCAATTTCTCCACCCTCGGTAATTTCCTGAAAGTCACGGCTGGTGAGAATCTTCCATTGGAGATCGAGCCCGGTACGAGCGCATCATGGACGCTTTCGGTCGAAGTGCCTTCTACGGCAACGGCCGCCGATTACGAAGGGTTTGCTCAGCTGCAGATCGAGTCATCGGCCGTTAATGCCAACGACGGCAACATCTCCATTCAGGTTTCGGAAGGTTCAGGCAGTGCGCCAGCGATTGATATCAGTGCAACCAGCCTTCTGTTCACGGCACAGACCGAGCAGACGCTCACCGTCGACAATGTCGGTGAGGCGACGCTTCAGGTTACGAGCCTGAGTGTGACTCCCGCTTCGGCTCGTCCGTTCTACAAGTTCTTCATCGATGGAACCGACGTCACCACGACGTTCCCGACACAAAACGTTCCGAAATCTTCGTCGATCGACATCGTCGTCAAGTTTGAACGACCCAATGGAAATACCGACTCGTCCGTGGCCACCCTTCAGCTTCGGCACAACGACCGAAATGCCAACAACCTGTCGGAAGTGACGCTTCTGGGCGACGAGGGCGACGTTCCTATCGCGCGTGTCTATCCGCAGAGCTTTACGTTCCTTGCCGCCGACGGAAATGACTCCACGCGTTCATTCGTGATTCGCAACGTGGGTACTGCTGACCTGGTGGTTTCGGGCTCTTCGTATAATTTCTCGACGGGTTCAGACGCTGAGTTCTCGGTGTCCAATATTGCTGGAACCGTCGCACCTGGCGGGATGAAGATCGGAACTGTCAGTTTTTCCGGAACAAACGCCTCGCCCGATGTGGGACTGGTCATCATCGAGAGCAACGACACGTCGTCTCAAGCAGATATCGCCGTGAAAGCCATTGATTCACCCGCTGAGGCGGTTACGGCGGTCATCACACCCGGCACGACCAATGACGTGCGCGTGGGCACCACCGCAGTATTCAACGCGTCAGCGTCGACTCCCGCTGGCGTGGCCACGTCGGGTCTATGGACGCTTTTGGAACGTCCCGCCGGTAGCACCGTGTTCTTTTCGCTCACGGGCGAAGAGCTGCGTTTCGTCCCCGACGTTGCAGGCAGCTACAAGATCGCGCTTTTGACTTCCGCAAATCAGCGTGAAGCTCAGGTCACCTACGACTTGACTGTCGTTCCTTAAGACCTCTCAAGTTGACGCCACGCATGAGTACTCGCTAGGTTCTCAACCACTTGCACAAGGTGGTTTTCGTGGCTTCGGTATCCTTCTCGAACATCAAGAAGTCGTACGGCGATGTAGACATCATTCGTGGTGTCTCATTGACCGTGGAATCCGGCGAGTTTCTCGTGCTGGTTGGTCCGTCAGGGTGTGGGAAGTCCACGCTTTTGAGGATCGTGGCCGGTCTCGAGGAGATTACGTCTGGCGAGGTCAGCATTGGGTCGCGTGTGGTCAACGACGTACCGCCACGAGAACGTGGTGTTGCGATGGTTTTCCAGTCGTACGCCCTTTATCCGCACATGAGCGTCCGAGAGAATCTGGAGTTTGGTCTAAAAATTCGAAAGGAATCACCCGAGTTGATTTCTAAGCGAGTTGAGACTGCAGCCCAGATGTTGGGGATCACGGACTACCTTGAGCGACTTCCCAAACAGCTCTCGGGTGGGCAGCGACAACGTGTCGCGATCGGGCGTGCGATCGTTCGGCAGCCGGATGTCATGCTCTTTGACGAGCCTCTGTCGAATCTTGACGCCTCTTTGCGTACCCAGATGCGGGTGGAGCTCAAGAAGCTCCATCATGAATTGGGGGCGACCATGATTTATGTCACGCACGACCAGGTCGAGGCGATGACTCTCGCAGACCGTATCGTGGTGCTCAATCAGGGGTTGGTGCAGCAGATAGGCACGCCGACAGAGCTCTTTGATCACCCCCAGAATCGCTTCGTGGCCGCCTTCATTGGGTCTCCGTCGATGAACTTTTTGACGGGTACTTCGACCGAGGGTCGCTTTTTGGCGGAGGGCATCGATGTCCAAGTTCAAAAATCCGCGATTCATGAGATTGGGATTCGACCTCAACATTTGGAAGTCACCGAGGGTGAGAACGCCGCGTTGACGATGATCGTCGAGGTCGTCGAGCCGATGGGGTGGGAGGCGCATGTTCATGGAAAGTGCGGCGCTCAGACCGTCGTAGCCCATGTGCGGCACGAGACGATTGCCAACATCAAGCCGGGTGATACGTTGAAATTCAGCGTTGAAGATCGCTATGTCCACGCCTTCGACACTGATGGAAACGTGCTCTGAGAGCAGTGAGCGGTGAGCAGTTTGGTTCGCGGGTATTTCGGTTGGTACGTCAGGCTCCTGCCCCGCTGCGATGGGTACGCGAGGTTCCTGCCTCTGTGCGCTTTCACCTAGCTGTGATTGGTACGCGTCCACCTGTGAGACCCCATGCCCTGACCACGACAACTCAGCTAGGGTTGATGAACGATGAGCGTCCCAGATTTGGGGCGCTTTTTTTTGTGCAGCAGGCAAAAAAAAACGCCCCAAGATTGGAGCGTTTTTGGCCGTCGGAGTCGAAGCTCAGTTGATATCGACTTTCACGAAGTAGGGTATGGAAACCGTGTTGTTGAAGAAGCGCAGTCCGATTCGCTGGCCGGCTTTACCCAACACTGTGGTGGTGAGTCGGTTGGTTCCCGCGGTCATGGCTTTGTCGGTGTTCAGGAACACGCCAGGAGACACTTCAAACGAGTAGTAGACCGTTCCGGACATCGTCGCTGTAGCGGTGTCGTAGAACGCCGTGATCGTCACGTTGCCGTCCGCAGGCACTTCGAACGAATAATGATCCACCTCGGGTACCGCTGCGGTTGCGCCGCATGACGTCAATCCGTACGCGCCTGGGATGGTCATCAATGCCGGCGAGTTTCTCACGTCTCCCACGACATCGTTTGGCTCGTAGGAGTCTTCGATGCAAGCAGCCAGCTTACGCGAAGCATGCATCAGATAGGGGGTCTCGGTGAGCGACCCAGCCACGTTTTTCACCCCGATCGTGACGTTTCCAGCCGTGGTGGGGCGGAAGGTCAGGAGTTCGTCATTGGTGGCCGAATTGGCGGTTCCCATGGGCAGCGTGACTCCTGCAGCGTCCTTAATTTCCAACGCCAAGTCTGACTCGTTGGCAACGTGATCGAAGTAGGTCTGGATAATATAGTCTTGGTTTGCAAACACCGAGATCGAATACCAGTCCTGATCTTCACCACAGGCAATGGCGTCCTTGAGGTTGATGCCTGCATTCACGTCAAGCGAGTACGCGGAATTTGAGGTGTCATTTCGCTCGTAAGGGTCTGAGCAGAACGGAGCTGCTGGCATCACACCGTTGAGTGCAACCCAGAGGTCGTAGGAGTTACGAATGAATCCACCACCTGTTGCGCTTGCGCGAAGGTAGTAGAGCTCGGCTCCATTCAGTGTACTCGAGGCGAGGGCTCGAACGGCACCTGCGACCGAGGCCGTTTGGACCAACGCCCCGGTGCTGTCCATAAGCTCAAGCGTGATGGCTCCAAGCAGCGGATTGACTTCGAGATTCACGTCAACCGAAGTGGTGCCAGCGGGAAGTCGGAACCAATCCTCAGTGCCTTCACATAAGGTCAGGTTTTCATACGCGTCGGGTGAGAGCGCTGTGGCGCCACTGGCCGTCACAAGGTCGGCGGATGAAACCATGTCGTCGTTGCACATGGTCGTGAACGCCAGACTCGAGGTGACGTTGTAGCGCGATGTGAACGTGCCGACTCCGTAAACGTTGAGTGTGTAGGTTTCACCAGACGTACCGGTGTTCGAAATCGTGATCGTCTCGTTATCAGTGGTTGAGAGGCCGCTGTCGACCAGGGTAGAGCCCCGATACATACGAGCATTGATGTCGCCATCGGTATGCGTGAAGAGCACATTTGTGGTCAGACTCGCGCCGGCGGGCACGAAGAACGTGTAGTAGTCCGCGTCGCTGGTCGAGCACAGGAGCAGGTTGCTCGAGGTGCCGATGGGCATAGGCTTGGCGGTTGCCGCCGTGTCGTTGTTTTCAAAATCATCCGGACAGATGCGGTCTTCAGGACCTTCGCCCACATCGGTGAACACGTTGTTGCCGTTGAGGTCGGCATAAAGCATCAAATCGTAAACGAGCCGCGAACGGACCGGCGATTCGATCTTGATGAAGTACTGCGCGGATGCAGCTGCGGTGAAGATAACGGATTCATCGTCCGTCGTGGACACGCCCTGACCGACGACCGTCAAAGTCGAGTCGTAGACGGTGACGTCAAGATTGGCTGCACGATGGATGAAGTTGAGGAACACCTCGTATTTGCGTCCCGAGACCGCGTTGAACTTGAACCAGTCGACGTTGTCTTCGCATTTGGTCAAGCCTGCATAGAGGCCTGGAATCGCGATGAGGGGTGCCGAACCTGCCGTTTCGTTCGCTTCATAAACGTCATCGCTGCATGTACCAGCAGGCGTCACGTCCACGAGCATTCCGTAAGGAATCGCAGGTTTGGTCGTTGGTGTGTAGATGCGCCATTTCACGGTCTGGTCACGCGACGACAAGTAGGAGACCGACTCGTTGTCCGTGGCGGAACGGCTCTCGGCCACCGACGAAGTGATGCTGGAGTCGTCATAAAGAATGAGGTCCACGTTGCCTTGAGCGTGAGGGAAGGTCAGCGACACGGTGAGGCGCTCTCCAGCCAAAAGGTCCGTTGAGAACCAGTCGTCGTCGACCGGAGTTCCACACACAAGCAGACCGTAGCTTCCTGCCGCGACGGCGACAGCGGTAGCCGCTGTGTCGTTATTTTCGTAGTCGTCAGGGCAGGCTGGGTCAGCGGGGCCGACGCCGTTGAGGTACGTAAGCACCCAATAGTCGGCGCGTGCCGGGAACTTGCCCTCGACGTGCAGATAATAGGTGCCGGCTTCGCCCGTTCCCACGGTGTAGGTCACGGTCTCAAGGTCGTTATTGGTGACCGAAGAGGCGATCGTGTTGCCATTGGGTCCCACGAGGAACGCGTCCAAATTGCCCTGGATATTGCTGAATTTGACTTCCCATTTAAGGACATCACCCTCGGCCAAATCAATGGCATACCAATCTTGATTGGCGTCACAGATTTTTGCTCCGGTGATGATGTTGTCGGTCCCAAGGGCCGCCTGAGCGGGGTCGATGACGACTGCGTTGGCGAGCGCGTCATTGGGTTCGAACGAGTCGTCGACACAAGGAGGTCCGTCAACAATCTCGACGTCCAACGTGTAGGGCACATTGATGCCCGCGAAGAGGCTCGCGAGGATATTAAATCGGCCGCCCGTGGGTGCCTGATAGGTGATGGTTTCGGCCACTGCGGTCGAATTCGGAATGGTTTCACGGCTTTCCGACTGCACGAAAGTTGCACAATCGTTGGGTCCGAAAAGGGTGATGTCGAGGTCGCCCGCGGCCGTGGTTGGGTCGTAGATCGCCTTGATAGTGATGGTCTGCAACGGAAGCAGGTCAAACGCGTAATAGTCAGGGTCTGCGCAAACAGCGAGGTCCGCGTAGGTGCCCGCGCCGATCGAGTTGGCTTCGTTGCAGGAGTTGTTCAACTCAAATACGTCCGTGCAAACGTTGTCGAACTGCGTCCATTCGAGATCGTACACGGCATTGCCCACACCGGTAGCGATGCGGACTTCCAGAACGAAGTCTTCGGCAGCTTCGGTCGTGTAGAGGATCTCTTCGACGGCCGAACCGGTAAGCGCTTGAGCGACGATCACGCCCGCCGAGTCACGCAGGACGAGGTCAATATTGCCCAGCCGCGGTGGAGCAGCGGCGCGAATTCGGATCACCTGATTCGCCATCGCTTCGAGGGTGTAGAAATCGGGATCGTCGCCACAGACTTCGAGGGCCTTATGGTCAACACTTGGTGGAAGCACAGGTGCGGTCAACGGGTCATCGTTGGGTTCAAACGCGTCATCAACACACGCCGCTGGGGCGCCAACATTGATCCGGAGGCCGTAGCGAGCGTTGGCGTCGATGATTGAGCCGCGGACCTGCACGTAAAAGATGCCGCCGAGGTCGGTGCCAAATCGAATCAGTTCTTTGCCGTTGTCTTCCGATGGAGGCAAGTCCGAGAGCGCAAGCTCGCGGCCGTCTGATGCGCGCAAAGCGAGGTCGAGGTTGCCCGGGACGTCGTAGGTCAACTCAGCTTCAATGACTTCACCAAGCGTTGCGTTGACCTTGAACCAATCTCCGCCGGTTCGTTCGCGGCAATAGAAGGGACGATCGTCGCCTGCAGGTTCAAAGGGGAACGTGGCAACTGCGTAAGCGTCGTCGAGCGTCGTGTTACTTCCGTAGAGGTCATCGGGGCATGTTGGAGGCAGGTCGACACATAGGCCCACTGAAGGGTTGGTGGCCTCGTCCTCGGAGTTGCCCTGGTCGAAGTCACAAAATTGAGTCGATGGGCACTGTGAGGAATCTGTGCAGCCCTGGCAGACGCGTGGGTTGCCAGTGCAGATGTAGCCGAGGTTGATGTTGGTGCAATCACTTCGTTGCGTGCAGGTCTCGATGCAGACCAGATTGGAGCAGACTTCCTTTTCGCCGGTGCAGTCGGTGTCAGCATCGCAGCCATCTACACAGATGCTTCCTTGTTCGACGGCGCAAACCTGACCGCTTCCGCACTCCACGTTTTCGCGACAACCACGTCGGCAAACCCGACGGTCATCACTGGCGCGAGGCTCACAGATTTCACCCAGAACGCAGTCGTTATCGGTGCCGCACTCGGGTTTGATCACACAGCGCTGTTGCGCCGTGCTGCAGATGTATTCATTGCCGTCGCCCAGCTGTTGAGCGTACGCCGCGCAAACGGCGTCGTTATTACAGTCGCCGTTGTATTCGCATTTGTCTGCGCCAGCGTCTTGAGTTTCACAAGACTGGAACTGCGCGCATGTGCCCGTGCTTCAACCTGAGGTCTGGCAGATGCGAGTCAGAGGATTGCAGGTTTTTCCTTCCCCGCATGCTTCGTCATCGACGCAGCCCGCGCGGCATAATTGGTTCACACAGACGGCGTCGGTGCACTCGGAGTCTTCGGCGCAGGTCGCATCTGCGCAGCTTCCCGCGAGGCAGTAGTCGCCAAAATCACAGTTGGTCGAGCTCGCGCAAGCCAGAGGTGTCGACGTGCAACTTCCGGTGGCGTCGCATCGCTCGCCCTCGCCGCAATCGGCTCGGGTGACACAGTCGGTGGTGTTATTGCTGGTGCCATCACTGCATCCGCTGAGGAGTGCAATGAAAGTTGTGGCCACGAGCGCCCAATTGAGGAGGGGCAAACGCTGAAACATGGAAGGGTCCTTCGAGTCAGTCATGCGGGTTCTAACGCCGCGTAAGGAAGCCAACCTATGGAAAATTGCGTTGTGAATCAACCTCAACTATCTCGCAAAGTGTCCATCGTTTGTTCCTGCTCCAGCAAAAGCGTCAAATCTTTGTCGCACGCAGGATCTTGCTCAGAGGGCCTGACGCTGTGTAAAGTGTTCGGTAGCAGAACCTCATTAAAGGAAAATTATGCAATCCGTAGCGCTTCTCGGAGCACGTGCGCGTGCTCTTGCGATCGTGGCGTGCTTGGCGTTTGCAGCTTGTTCAGACGACGGTTCGACAGGAACCACAAGCAATAACGCCAACAACTCCCCCGATGCCGGGTCCGACCAGGGCACCAATAACACCACGAATAACGACGTAGATGGTGGTGACGATGTCGGCGGCGACGTGTGCGACGTGTCCGACGGGAACGCCGATAATGATGGGGACGGAGTCCTGAATCGACGCGATAATTGCGCGTGCGTCGCGAACCCCGAACAGTCCGACACGGACCGAGACGGTGTCGGCGATTCCTGCGATAATTGCCCCGATGTGGCGAACTTGGACCAGGTCGACCTCGATAACAACGATGTGGGCGATGCCTGCGAGCTTTGGATGGATACCGACGGCGATGGCGTCCGCGACCCGTTCGATAACTGCGTGGAAGTCGATAACCCCGATCAGGCTGACGGCGATCAAGACGAAGTCGGAGATGTCTGCGACAACTGCGATGATGTGGCCAACGGCGATCAAGCCGATACAGATGGCGACGGCATCGGCGACGAGTGCGAACTGCCCAGCAATCCGACCGCGGACAAAGACGGGGACGGAATCACGGATTTTGAGGATAACTGCTGGCGAGCCGCCAATCCGGGTCAAGAAGACGGAGATCAAGATAATATCGGTGATGCGTGTGATAATTGTCCCGCGATTGCCAACTTCGACCAGGCCGACACCGACATGAATCAAGTGGGCGATGCCTGTGAAGACATGGCGAACCTGATTGACACCGACAACGACGGAATTCGCGACGTTGCTGATAATTGCCGGACCGTCGCCAATCCTGACCAAGCGGATAGCGAGGGCGATGGCGTGGGCGATGCCTGTGATAATTGTCCAGAATACGCCAACTTCGATCAGGCCGACGCCGACAATAATGGCGTGGGCGATGCCTGTCAGAATTTCGTGGACCCTGCGGGCGATGTTGATGCCGACGGGGTGACCAACGGCGTTGATAATTGCCCCTCCAAGCCGAATGCCGATCAGGCCGACACCGACGGCGATAAGCGCGGTGACGCCTGTGATAATTGCGTCAACGTGGCCAACGCCACCCAAGCCGATGCCAATAATAATGGCGTCGGTGATGTCTGCGAAGGACTCGCAGACCCTGCAGGCGACGTGGACAACGACATGGTCGTCAACAGCCTCGATAACTGTCCTGCCACTGCGAACCCAACTCAGGCTGATGGCGATGGCGACAAGACCGGCGATGCTTGTGACAACTGCCCAACCGTCTCGAACTCGGATCAAGCCGATGCCGATAATGACGGGATTGGCGATGCGTGTGAGTACCTGAGCGATGATGTCGACGGCGACATGATCCCGGCCTTCCAAGACAACTGCCCGACGGTTTCGAATGCAAATCAGGCCGACGGTGACGGCGATGGCGTGGGTACGGCATGTGATAATTGCCCGACCTTGTCGAATGCCAACCAGGCCGACGCCAACAACAACGGTGTTGGCGACATCTGTGAAGGGTTGAATAACCCCATCGGTGATGTGGATATGGACGGCGTTCTGAACAATGTCGACAACTGCCCCAGCATCTCGAATGCAAATCAGGCCGACGGGGACGGAGACAAAAAAGGCGATGCCTGCGACAACTGCCCCACGATCGCCAACTCGACTCAGGCCGATGCCAATAATAACGGCGTTGGCGATGCCTGTGAGGGCATCGTTGTGGATACCGACAACGACGGCATTCTGAATTACGCAGACAATTGCCCAACCGTTTCAAATGCGAATCAGGCCGACAGCGACGGTGATGGCGTGGGCAATGCCTGCGATAATTGCCCAACGACGTCGAATTCGACCCAGACCGACACCAACAACAACGCCATTGGCGATGCCTGCGAAGGGCTGAATAATCCCATCGGCGACGTGGACATGGATACCATCCTGAATAACGTCGATAATTGTCCGTCGATTTCGAACACGAATCAGGCAGACGGTGACGGCGACCGCGTGGGCAATGCCTGCGACAACTGCCCAACGATTGCCAACGCGAATCAGGCCGACACCAACAACAACGGTGTGGGAGACGCCTGCGAAGGGCTTGTCGGCGACACCGACACGGATGGCATCGTCAACTTCCTCGATAATTGCCCTACGGTTTCAAACGCCAATCAGGCTGACGGCGAGGGCGACGGCGTGGGCGATGCCTGCGATAATTGCCCAACGGTTGCGAACAATACGCAGGCCGACACCGACAACGACGGGATCGGTGATGCCTGTGAAGTGCTGCCCTATAACAGCATGACCGACACCGACAACGACACCGTGGCTGACATCAACGATAACTGTCGTTTGATCGCCAATACGAACCAGGCTGACGCCGACATGGATGGCATCGGAAACCTCTGTGATAACTGCCCAGCCACGGCGAACTATAATCAGGACGACACCGACGGCGACGGCACGGGCGACGCCTGTGACCCAGACTACGTCGTGCCGGGTACTGATATTTGTGGAACGGCGTCGACGTCTTCGAACCGTGTGAAGCCTAATCTCTTCTTCCTGATCGACACGTCCGGCTCGATGGACAACACCAATCCTCCACGTTGGCCGACGGCCGTGTCTGCCTTGGATACGATTGCACCGCTTGTCACTTCTGGCTTCAACACCGGCCTGGCAAACTTCATGGGCTCGGCGAGCTGCTCGAATTTGCCCGATGTGCGCTTGCCGATGGGAGGCAATACGGAAGCCGCTTTCAAGTGCGCCTACCGCCGAGACGGCAACTGTGGCCAGGCTCTTAACCCAACAGGTGGTACCCCCACAGCGCTTTCGCTGAGGCAGACGCTGACCCGCGATCTGACCTCCATGGCCGCAGACCCGTTGAACGCAACACGTCCCAAGGCTGTGATTTTGCTTACCGATGGTGCTCCAACGGGTACCTGTAACGGCACGGGCACCGGTAACGATTGCGACTCGAATAACCGACCCAGCTGCGTCAACCTCACCGCAACCCGCGCTGCTGAATTGTCTGCTCTGGATATCCCGGTTTATGTGCTCGGATTTGCGGGTGTGAACGAGGCAGACACACAAACCGTCGCCTTGGCCGGTATCACCGCTGCCAATCCTAACCCGAACCCGAATGACCCGAATCGCGATTGGTTTGAGGTTTCAAACGCTTCGGATATCGTGGCCGCCATCAACCAGATCGCGATCGCGACCGGTTCATGCAAGGTTCCCTACCCTC
>JBFFMO010000050.1:0-12082 GCA_041554035.1 Allomicrovenator sp.
GCCACATGCCTACACACCCTTGGACGTAGGAACTTCACTTTCATGCAAAAAATGCCGCGAGTCTCGACGGAGTGGACGAATGAAGGTAAATACCGCGGCCATGAACGACAACGAACCAGTCACACGCCAGGCAAATCGACTTTGGCCACTCTATGTGGTCGGGTTAGCGCTGATGGCGTTCGGATTTTATTTCGCTTTTTTTAAGAGCGAACCTCCACTGCCTACTGCTTCAGCGAAGATCGCGGTCGTGGGGACGGGCACAGACAGCGTCCCCAACGACCTCGATCGAAGTGCTTCGGTGATGCTCGCCGTCAAACCGATGGCTCGCAAGTCGAAGGTTTTGCTGCAGCAGTCCCAGGCCAGCAAAGACAAAAAAACGGTGGAGACCGAGCTTCGTCTTGTCATGCAGGACACTCCCGCGGGCGGGCTCTCGTTCGAGCGGAGCTATCCCGAGGTTGAGATTCAGATTCGTGGCGGTGAAGGCGGTATGGATGGTGACATCCCTGCTCACGTTGCAGATTTGCTCATGACCGTTCGCCATCACGTGGAGTTGGATCCCAACGGGCAGGTGAAAGGGTATGAATTGACCTCGAGCCAGTCGGGTCAACTTGGGCCGCTTCTGGCGATGATGAAAGACGCGATGCAGATGCTGACACCACAATTTCCGCGCGAAGCGGTGAACGTCGATGAACCTTGGTCCTACCGCGCCCCCTATGAGTTGCATTCTGAGGACGGTCTGGTGACCGTTCAGGGCGACTATCAGGTGTCGAGCACCTTTCGCGGCGTTCAAGTCGTGGACGGGCGAAAGCTTGCTGTGGTCGAGCAGAACCTCTCGGGCAGCGGCAGCGGGAAGTTCAAAAATGGCGACGCGACGGAGTCGTTTTCAAATACTGGTGTAGGACACGCCGTGTTTTTCTTTGACATGGAAGCAGGGCAGGTCGTTCGATCGGGCGTGGTTTTTGAGCAGGTATCCACTCTGGGCAAAGAGCCCGGCGTTCAGAGCACGACAAGGCTCTCGCTTGAGCCGGCGCCGTGAGTCAGTACAAGTTCGGCTGCACCAAGTGTGGGCAATGCTGCAAGCAGCCGGGTTTTGTTCTCTTTGATGACGCTGAACAGGCGCGAGCCGCGGCATTCTTGAATCAGACTCTGGCCGCTTTTCGTGAGGCCTTTCTGGTCGAACTTGAGGAAGGATGGGCGATTGAGGTGCCAGAAGGGCAGGTCTGTCCCTTTCTTTTGGATGATGCCTGCACGATTCAGCCAGTGAAGCCCAAACAATGTCGCACCTATCCCTTCTGGCCTGAAATCTCTCGCAATTGGAAGACGTGGCTCAATGAGGCCGCCCATTGTCCGGGGATCGGGCAGGGCCGAGCGTATTCGGAGAGCGAAAGACGCGCGCTTGAGGAAGACGTAGAATCTACGGATGAGAACTACTGACGCCGCGCTTTGACGAGCCGGGTGACTTCTTTTCGATTCAGAATTCGTGCCTCGACAAGCATGTCGACCAGGACCGCCAACACATCGCGTTGGTTCTGGACCTCTTGGTGCAATCGCTGAATCTGTTTCTCTTGCTGCTCAACCAACTCTTGAAGCGTAAGTTGTGCTTCCGAGGGCTCGAAGAGGTCAAATCCATCACGTCCTTCGGAGGGATCGTTGGCCTCGAAATCACCAAAAACCGAGCCTCCTCCGAATCCTGACTGAAGACCCTGACTTGGAGCGCCTGCAGTCGGGTCGACTTCGAAACCGCTGCCAAAACCGCTGCCCATTTCACCCCAGCCGTCCTGGGGTTCGTCGTTTGTTACGGCGGCCTGAGGTGGTCGGATATCGGCCTGTTCAAGGAAAGCGTCGAAGTCTTCCAAGGCTTGAGCCACGTCGGTTTTTGGCCTGGAAAAGTCTTTTTTCGGATTTTTGGCGGCCGCGGGTTTGGGTGCCGGCGACGGAGCCGGAGGCATCGATGGTTTTCGATCTCGGCGTGGTTCTGGCACTTCCTCGATCTCTGAAGGGTCGTCGAGCAGAAATTCTTCCGATTCGACCTCTGGTGCTGCAACCGGAGGCGCGACCGACGGGCGGTTGGGCCAGGATTCACCAAAGTAGAAGTGACGAATCGCCTCTTGGATGAATGATTTTGTTCCGATTTGGATGGTGGGTGAATTCCCCGTGGCCATCCGTAGCGTCTCGAGCACATCCAGAGTTGATTCGACGTCGTAGAGCACGACGGTGACGTGATCACCGCTCGCGCTGAGCGCGACGGGCATGATTCCAAGCTTTTCGGCGGTTGTTGCGGATAAGAGTTTGAGCGCGCGTGGCTCCGCCGTGAACGTGTTCACGTCAAGCTCACCGTACCCATAACAAGTCGCCATGGCCTGCGCCAACTGAGCCGCCGTCAGGTCTTCCGCGCCAACAAGCTCCTCGCCGACCGTGGTCTTGTTGCGATTTGCACGAAGAATATGACGTTGCATCGTCGCGCGCGTAACAAGCGACGAATTAACGAGATGATCGACGAGTCGTCGGTCCATCAGACATAACCATAAACAGGAATAGTGAAGTGAACGATTTCACAGGAAAGTCCAGAAAGCAAAGATTTCGGGGGTCAGATGCTGATCGGGGTTGGCTCGACGTTCCAAATTTCCTGCGCGTACTCAAGAATGGTTCGGTCGGACGAGAATTTACCCACATGAGCGAGGTTCTGAATGACCTTAGAGGTCCACAGTGCCTGGTCCCGGTAGGTTTCTTCGACTTCCCGCTGGCATCGAACGTAATCTTCGAAATCCGCACAAATCATGTACTGGTCACTTCGTTTCAGATCCCACGCCACGGGTTGGAATCGGCTGGGATCGTCGGGCGAGAAGTCACCACGTTCCACAGCATCGATGGCCCGTTTGAGGGAGGGGCTCAAATTGATGAATTCCTGAGGATCGTAGCCCGCGTTTCGCAGGGTTTTCACCTCATCGGCATTCATGCCGAAGAGGAAGAAGTTGTCCGCTCCCACTTCCTCGCGGATCTCGACGTTCGCGCCGTCCAGAGTTCCCACGGTCAGCGCGCCATTCATTGCGAATTTCATATTTCCCGTGCCGGATGCTTCTTTGCCTGCCACGGAGACTTGCTCGGAAACGTCGGCGGCAGGAATGATGATTTCGGCCAGAGACACGTTGTAGTTGGCCAAGAACACCACTTTGATTCGATTGCGGATGTCGGGGTCGTTGTTGACCACGGACGCCACGTCGTTGATGAGCTTGATATGCAGCTTGGCCATGGCGTATCCGGGGGCCGCCTTGCCGCCAAAGATATACGTGCGCGGCACGACATCGGTATCTGGAGCATCTTTGAGCTCCAGATACGATGAGATGATATGCAAACAGTTCAACAACTGGCGTTTGTATTCATGCAGTCGTTTGACCTGAACATCAAAGATCGAGTCCAAGTTAGGCGTGAACCCGTGCCGTTCGCGGATAAGCTCCGCAAGGCGAGCTTTGTTTTCTCGCTTGATGGCTCGAATTTCGGTCTGGAACTCGACGTCGTTCGCCAGTTTGGCGAGCGGGCGAAGTTCGTCCAGGTGGCTCACAAAGGTCTCGCCCACGCGCTTGGCGAACGCTTTCGAAAGGCTTGGGTTGCACTGAAGCAACCAGCGGCGGGGCGTGACACCATTGGTCTTGTTGTTAAATCTCTGAGGCCAAAGCGCATAGAACTCGGGCATCAATTGCTCCCGAATCAGCTTTGAATGCAATTCGGCGACACCGTTGACGCTATGCGAACCCACCACGGCCAAATGAGACATCCGGACCCGTTTAGGCGTGGATTCTTCGATGATCGACAACGTGCGTTTGATCTCGGTGTCGGTGGGCCATTTTACGTGAACTTCGAGCAGGAATCGTCGATTGATTTCGTAAATGATCTGCATATGACGAGGCAACAGCCGCTCAAAGAGGGCCAGATCCCAGGTCTCTAAAGCTTCAGGCAGGAGCGTGTGGTTGGTGTACGCGATGCACTTTTGCGTGATCGTCCAAGCACGGTCCCAGGTGAGGTGCTCGTGATCCACTAGAACGCGCATGAGTTCAGCCACGGCGACAGCGGGATGGGTATCGTTGAGCTGGATCGCCGCGACGTTGGGCAGGTTGTCGAGGTTGTCATCGCCTCGTTTGAAGCGCCGCAGGATGTCGGAAATCGAACAGGCCACAAAGAAATACTGTTGCTTCAGCCGCAGCTCGCGGCCCTCGGCGGACTGATCGTTGGGGTACAGGACTTTCGAGATGCTCTCGGTCAGCGCCTTTTCCTCGACGGCTCTTCGGTAGTCGCCATCGTTGAACACCTGGAAATTGAATTCACGGGAGGCGCGGGCCGACCAGAGGCGCAGCGTGTTGACGGTGTTATTCTTGTAGCCAATCACCGGCATATCAAAAGGAACCCCGAGGACCGTCTGAGCGTCCACCCAGTGGGCGACGCTGTGGCCATCCGGTCCTGGACGATTTTCGACCCGGCCAAAGAATCGGACAGGCACGGTGTATTCGTGGCGAGCAATTTCCCAGGGATTGCCTCGTCGCAGCCAATCGTCGCCTCGTTCCACCTGCCACCCTTCGGCGATCAACTGGTCGAAGATGCCAAATTCGTAGCGAATCCCGTAGCCGACGGCGGGCAGCTCAAGGGTGGCCAACGAGTCCATGAAACAGGCCGCCAGTCGCCCGAGTCCACCATTGCCAAGGCCGGGATCGAGTTCTTCCTCCAAAACATGACCAAGGTCGATGTCGTAGTCGGCGAGCTTTTCTTTCGCCATGTCATAGAGGTTCAAATTGATGAGATTATGGGCAAGGAGTCTGCCGATCAGGAATTCGGCCGAAAAATAGTAGACCCGCTTCACGTCTTTTTCGATGTACGTGCTTCGCGTGGCGAGCCAGCGCTGCACCATGCGATCGCGCGTGGCCAGAGAAATGGCGCGGAATATGTCCAACGGCGTGGCCGTGGAAAGGTCCTTACAGCAGGTATAAAAGAGATGATCGAGGACCGATTGTTCAATATGGGTCGGGTCGAGACTAGTTCGCTGACTGGCTAGATCTTTCATACGCGGCTCCGGGACCTACGGTTTAGAATGTGCGGATTGTGGAACCGTCGCGCCGAACGGGCAAGGTCGAACTAAGATCCCGAAGCAACCGCAACCCCAATCTGAAGCCAAATTACGTCGCCGGGCAGGTTGAAGATGGGTTGCCACGCGGCGTCGATTCGAGCTTCCAAGCCTGACCATCGATAACGAACGCCAGTGCTGAGCGACATTCCATTGAAATTCAGTTCCGGGCCAGTGATTCGAACAAGGCTGTTGGAGTCGAGGCCGAGCCTCATATAATCCACCGCGGCGACCAATTCGATCGGTCCAATCGGAAAATACCCGCGAGGTCCAAGCAGTACCGATACGGTTCGCAAGTCTCGGGAAAACGGAGGCGCGGGTTGATCCGTCAGAAAATACGAGGTGCACAGCCCAAGGGAGAGTCCAAGGTATTGCCATCGTAACTCCTGGGCGATCGAAAGGCTCAGACCGGGCTGGGTGACCGCGCCGATCTCTCCTGTGAAGATCTGGGTTCCCACACCCACCCCAAGGCTGGCGATCGGTGGAGCGGCAAATGCTTCAGTACTCAAAAGAGTCAGGCCGAGAATCGCCGTCGCCACTCGTTTTCGTCGTGGGAGAAAAATCAGGATCAGGAAGAGCAAGAGGCCCGTCGTGCCAGCACCACCACTCGAACATGATGCAGCATCGGCCGGCGTGCATCGTCCTCGATCGATGTTGCAGGTTTGTTCGGTTTTGCAGTCATCGTCAGAGACACATTCAACGCAGCGTCCTGGGATGCGCGTGTCGCAAAGCCAGCCTGAGCTGCAATCGTCGTCCGAGGAGCATTCCAACGCCACGGAGGTCAGCACGTAGTCGGCGCTCACCTCACATCCGCTACAATCGATCGAGAACTCAATCTCCTCTCGGGTTCCCAGGAGCTGGGGGGTCCACCTGTTGCCAACACTGTCTTCAGGGCCAATGCGGTGTTCGCTCCTCGCGATGAGAATCGGCGAATCCATGTCGACGCCGACGTCGGTTCCGGCATCCGATTCGCTGGCTGGGACAAACGCCTGTGCGATCACGGTCGTTTCCGTCGTGGAGGCGTTTTGAATGGCGTAGTCGAGTTGATTTCTTCCCACCGCGTCGCGGCGAATCAAGGTTTGGGATGGGCAGTCAGCGGTGGGGGGAATGCACAGCGATCCCGTAGCTACCGGGTCGGTCGGAGCGGGAACACATGCGGCAAGCGCCAAAAACACCAGCGCGAGTGCTCTCACCCTACCTCCAGCTCGATCCACAGTCGTTTCATCGCTTCCAGCAGATCGGTGACGGTCAGGCCACGTTGCCCTGTGATCGTCGCAGCTCGGTCGCCCGCGTAGCCATGCAGACACACCGCATGACAGGTCGCTTCGAAAGCGTCGTCGGATTCACAAAGACTTGAGGCGATGATTCCCGCTAAGGCGTCGCCCATTCCCCCGGTTGCCATGCCTGGATTTCCGGTGCCATTCACCCCGACGCGGCCATCGGGAGCGGCAACGATCGAAGCCGAGCCTTTGAGCACCACCACAGCATGATGGCGCGTGGCCAATTCAAGCGCGGCATTGACCGGATTGACCAAGATTTCAGCGACCGACCGACCCAGCAGTCGAGAAGCTTCGCCAGGGTGGGGCGTCAAGACTGTGGTCGCCGGCAGGGCGAACTTGCGCTCTGCAAGCAAATTGAGTCCATCGGCGTCAAGCACAAGGCGTTTTGCGTGTTGAAGTGCGATATCCAGCGCGGCATTGGATTCGTCGGATTGGCCCAACCCGGGCCCCACAATCACGACGTCAGCCGCGGCCATCAAGCTCGAAAGCCCCGCATGATCTTGTGCGTCGAACGACATGAGTTCGGGGCATTGTGATGGAACAACCATCAACGCAGAGGCGTGTGTGGCTACGGTCACCAAACCCGCGCCGCGAAGCAGGGCAGCTCGTCCAGCGAGCAGGGCGGCGCCCGCATGTCCAGGCCATCCACCAAGGACGACGATTCGACCCGCATCCCCTTTGTGCATGCGCCTGTCGCGTTTGCCCAGATGCAAGAAATCGGGGCGCAGCCACACCGCATCCCAGCCGACGTCTTCGACCAGTGTTAACGGAATTCCGATGTCGATCACGTAGATATCACCGGCCAAGGACCGTCCTGGCTCAAGCGCGAGGCCCATTTTAGGTAGTGCGAACGTGGCCGTTGCCGCCGCCCGAACCACGTAACCGGCCCCTTGGCCCGAACCGGCATGCAGTCCACTGGGGACGTCCACACTGAGGACTCGGCCGTCCTTGGTGTTCAAGAAATCGATCGCGAGGGCAAAAAGCGAGTCTTCAGTGATGATGCGGTCGAGCCCGGTGCCGAGCAACGCATCCACGTAGACATCGGCTTCGAGCAAGGTCTCCAACACCTCTGGATCGTCTTCAAGTTCGAAGAACTCGAAGCCCAATTTGGCACAGATGTGCAGATTCGTGGCCGCATCACCCTGGATTTTTTCCGGCGAACACACCAACACCAGATCCACCTCGAAACCGCGCTCGTCCAGGATTCGCGCCATGGCCAATCCATCGCCGCCGTTATTTCCCGAACCACACAGAACGACGATGCGCTGCGCTTCAGGGAAATGCTGACTCAACGTGTCACACGCGCCCAGAGCGGCCCGTTCCATGAGCACAATGCCGGGAATGCCAATTTCTTCGATCGTCAGTCGATCGATTTCTCGGATTTGTTTCGGAGACACCAAAAGCATTTCAGCTTCCATAGGTCCGCCCCAATTCTAGCGCCGCGATCATTTCGCGAACGGCTTGGTCAAGTCCCACAAACACGGCTCGGGCGATGATGGAGTGACCGATATTAAATTCTTCGATTTGCATGATGCCAGCAACGGCGAGGACGTTTTTGTAGTCCAGTCCATGGCCGGCGGCCACGATCAGGCCCAGGCTTGCGCCCAATGCTGCGGCGTCGATCAATTTCTCGAGTTCTGCGTCCACGTGTTCGGTATGGGCTTGCGAAGAATCAAAACCAACGGGCGTTTCACAATAATCGCCCGTATGTAATTCGATGATGTCTGCTCCGACATCCCGGCTGGCCTGAACCTGAGTGGCATTGGGGTCAATGAAGAGTGAAATCAGCGCTCCCGATTCCCGAAGACTGGCAATATAGGCCTTCAGGACGGGTTGATTCCCCACGATATCCAGACCGCCTTCCGTCGTGCGCTCTTCGCGCTTTTCGGGCACGAGCGTGATCATGTCAGGCCGCACCCTCAGGGCGATCGCGGCCATTTCCTGAGTGGCGCCCATTTCAAGGTTGAGCCTGGTGGTCACCGTTTGTCGCATGAGCTCGACGTCGCGGTCTTGGATATGTCTACGATCTTCGCGCAGATGGACCGTGATTTGATCCGCTCCGGCGAGTTCGGCCACAGCTGCCGCAGATACGGGGTCGGGGTAAATCGTCCCGCGTGCCTGGCGCAGCGTTGCGACGTGATCGACATTGACACCCAAACGTGGGCGCTTGAACTCGGCCATTTTGAACCTCAGCGGGATATCGACGATTTCAAGACATCAAGCAGGTGTTCAGCCTGCCGACGCACACTTGAAAGGTCTGGACCTTCGACCATGACACGGATTTTGGCCTCGGTTCCCGAGTAGCGGACGACAACGCGGCCGGTGTCACCGAGCTCGTTCTCGACTTGAAGCCGGGCGGCGACAAAATCGGGGAGGGTTTCGAGATCGGGTTTTGAGTCGACCTCGGCATTCAGCAGGATTTGCGGGAAAGTGGTCATCACATTTCCGAAGGTGCTCAGCTTTTTCCCGTCTCGCTGCATGATCGACAAGACTTGGAGGGCCGCCAGCATGCCGTCACCGGTGGTGGTGTGATCGAGGAAGATCAGATGCCCCGATTGTTCGCCACCAAGGTTGAAGTCACCGTTTCGCATGGCTTCGACCACGTAACGGTCGCCGACCGACGAGCGATGCAGGTTGATGCCGTGTTTGCGCAGCGCGATCTCCAGCCCAACATTGCTCAAGATCGTGGAAACGACCGTGTTGTTTTTGAGGAGTCCCTGAGCCTGGAGACTCAGCGCACACAGCGCGATGATGCGGTCGCCGTCGATGACCTGGCCGTTTTCGTCGATGAGGATCACACGGTCTGCGTCACCATCAAGACAAATTCCGATATCGGCTCGAGTCTCACGTACCCGGGCGGCAACGCTCTCGGGGTACATGCTTCCACATTTATGGTTGATATTGACGCCGTCGGGCTCGACTCCGAGCGTGAACACCTCGGCCCCAAGCTCCCGCAAAACCGCCGGAGCGACCTTGTAGGCTGCGCCGTTTGCACAATCGAGGACGATGCGCAGGCCTTCAAGCGTCAGATCGCGGGGAAACGAGTTCTTCAGGAAGACAATATAACGACCTGTCGCATCATCAATTCGGGTGGCGCGTCCGATCTGAGACGAATCCACTTTGGGCGGCGCAGCAAACACCAAGGCTTCGATGTCAGCTTCTTCTTCGTCGGGAAGTTTAAAACCATCATGCCCAAAGATCTTGATGCCATTATCCTGATACGCGTTGTGGCTTGCCGAGATGACAATGCCGGCGTCGGCACGCATGCCAGTGGTCAGGAATGAGATCCCGGGGGTCGGAAGCGGGCCGACAAGTTGTACGTCGGCGCCCATGCTGGTGATCCCAGCCGCGAGACTGGATTCAAACATGTAGCCCGAAAGGCGCGTGTCCTTGCCAATCAAGATCCGCGTGCGATGGGCAGGGTTTCGTGCGTTTTTTCGAAAATGCTGAGCGATCGCCTGACCCAAACGCACCGCAATTTCTGCGGTCATTGGGTATTCATTGGCAACGCCACGCACGCCATCAGTTCCAAATAGTTTTCGTTCGACCACGACAGGGCCTCGTTAGGGGTGTCTAGGAGAGACTTGATTTGTCAGGTGGTGTCAAGGTTCGTCGGCGGCACGGGCTTTAGGCACCGTGGACACGATGACGTTCTTGGGACGGTAATCGACCAAAGTGACGCCGGCAGGCAGGTTCTTGACGACAGGTTGTTTTTCGAAGGTTCCAGCGCCCCGGCGATCTTCCGAGCTCATGTCGACCGTGGCCAGAAGGCTCGTGGGCGTGATCAGATCAAGCGTGGCGCGGGGACCTCTGAGCGTGGCCGTCAACGTTTTGGGCGTGATGTTGGCTTCGCGAGTCGTGTTGACGGCGAGCAGCGGGATATTATCAACCACCTGGGTAAACTCGACGGTTTCAATCGGGACATGAATGGTGAAATTCACCGATGCATCGTATCGAAGCAACGGATCATCCAGGCGGATCTGGACCCGGCGGTCGATCGTCTGGGTTCGACCGGAAATATCCACGACCTCGGTACTCACGGCCTCAACCTTTTCGATGCTGCTCTTCGGGCCACTCAAATCGATTTGCGCAGGAGTCAAAGTGATGTTTCCCACCACGTAGTCTTCCCGCGGCTCTCCCGCGATTCGGGGTGAGACAGTCACGCGTTTCTTGGCCAAGGGTTCAAGCTGCACACGCAGGAACTCGGGCGTGATTTGGGTGACTTCCAATCCCACGGGCAACTGCACCATGTCTGGGGTCAGGTTCAAGGTCTGTTCAGCATCATCGCTGGCAATCACGCTCAGCGGAGGGACCTCGGTGGGATCGAAACGATTGATGTCCGAAGCGCGACCGCGGACGGTCAGGCGGACACGGTCGATGGGGGGAGAGAGCAGCACCATGTTGTCGGGCAGCTCAATGCGAATGGCCGCATGGGCCACAACCGTGGCCTCACGATCGCTGCGGACCCACATGAAAAGCCCGCTCGCGATGGCGAACGCCACAAATTTGACGAGAAGGTTCTCGGTAAACGCTGCCACGATGGTGTTTTTGAATGCGCTCAGAATGGTTCCTCCGTCCCGTCGCGGCGGAAGCGTTCGATCAAGGCCGCGTCATCGTCTGTTCCGTCGGGACTGAAAATTCGTTGCAGGAGGTCACGCATCGTGTTCGCGTCGAGGTCGCGGTAGAGCTCCTCGCGATAAGCGACCGAAATCGTGCCGGTCTCTTCGCTGACCACAATGACCGCAGCGTCCGTGTCTTCGCTGAGCCCAATCGCCGCGCGATGGCGCGTCCCAAGGGTTTTTTCGACCTTGGGTGAATTGGTCAAGGGCAGGAAACACCCTGCCGCTGAGATCCGGCCTTTCTGAATCACGGCTGCCCCGTCGTGAAGCGGGTTCTGATGTTCAGGCAGGAAGAGGGAAAAGAGTAAATCCTTCGATACCGTGGCGTCGATGCGGATGCCTTCCTCGGTGATTTCATCGAGTTGGGCGTTGCGTTCAATCGCGATCAATCCGCCAATACGACGCTGTGAGAGCATGGCACTGGCCTTGATGACTTCTTCGAGAACCGGCGCTTCTTCGATCGACCGCGCATTCGTCAGCCATTGGGTTCGCCCAAATTGAGCCAAGGCTCGCCGGACGTCTGTCTGAAAGAGGATCACAAGGATGATGATGAAATTGACGATGAACTTATCGATCAGCCAATGGGTCGTCGTCAGAGTCATGACATCGTTTTTCGACACGAAAAACATGCCGATGACCACTGTGAGTCCCATCAATACCTGTACCGCGCGTGTGCCTTTGATCAGCAATAGCAGGCGATACACGACGAAATAGACAATGACGAAGTCCATGACGGCGACGATGATGTCTTTCCCATCTTTCCAGTGCAGGATGTCGACGGCTCCGACCATGAATACCAACTGGGGAGAAAGTGAGGGCAGCATCGCGTTGGACGATTGTAGTCAGGTGTCCCACCTGAGCAAGGAGGTCTTGCTGCTTCTGCTATTTTCCTGCGCGATTTGCATCGCTGACGCGAACCACGTCGATCATTTCCGCCACATCATGCACCCGAACGAGGCTCGCACCGTTCGAAATTCCGATAGCCACCGTGGCGGCCGTGCCAAATACACGCTCAGTGGCGGGCTTTTCGAGCACGGCTCCGATGAAGCGCTTGCGTGAGGTGCCCAGAAGGA
>JBFFMO010000051.1:0-12064 GCA_041554035.1 Allomicrovenator sp.
AGAAAGGTCGGATTATCTTCAATGATGATAATCCGGCCCGCTCGGTCCGCAACGAGATCGATGAGCGTCGCTGCCTGCCAACCGATCAACGCAAATCGAGGTTTGGCTGGAAGGGCTGCAAATGCCGCGTCAATCGCACGGCGATAGGCCGAACGGCGGTGCGGATCAAGAGCGGCAGAGAATTGGAAACCGGGCTCAAGCAGGAACGTTTCGGTCATTATGTCCTCCGTGACGAATTCGAGGGCATGCATAACAAATGGTCGTCCGCCTGTCGATTTGACTAGGACCCAATCATGGGTTCGAAGAACGCATTTATGGAAGGGTGATGTTCGGGCTCGGAGAAATCGAAATTGAAGCCGCGGTCGGTGATTTCCCAAAACTTGCGGTCTTTAACCGCCAAGATCTCGTCCCGGATGAATCGGAGACGGTCACTCCGCTCACCTCGCATGTCCTCTCGGATGAGGTCGACGAGTTCCATTTCGTTATGACGAAGCAGAAACGCTCCCAACATCGATTGAGCTTTGCGCACACCGATCAACGCGACATCTTCGCCCTTGCCGTCGACGGGTTGGTCGAGACGCAGGAAGACTTCGAGCAGCTTCCTCACGTCCGCATCGGGCTGGCCGAACGCGCTTTCGCAGATGACTCGAACGTCATGCGCCACGGTGACGGTCACGAAGGGGAGACCCATTTCGTTGGCCGTGCGGCCATAATAGACGAGGTGGTTGGCCACCTTCTGAGTCATTTCGGGTTGGGTTTTCAGCAGTGCGACGGCAAATAGCCGATATTCGTAAAGGATATTGTAGACGGCCCTGATATTTTTCCGGTTCAGGCCATGGCGAATATAGGTGTTGAAAAATCGCGTGATCAGTTCGACCGACTCCCATTGCTCGCGCGCAATGGCAGCTTCGCCTGCGGCTCGAGTTGAACGGGCAATCTGGCTGACGACCTCGGACATTTCGTCGAGAGCTCGTCGCAGCACCCTCTCAAACTCCATCAACCCTTTGGCTTCAATCCAGGTGCGCTGTTTGACGAGGTCGAGAATGGACTCGTGGGCCAGCGTTCCGAAAAACTCTTCGTCGACCTCAAACCAGGCGTCTGGCAACGATGGTTTCAGGGCGAGGTAGTCGACCATCATCGTTTCAAGGGTCTGGAGGCTATGAATGGCAAGATTTCGGTCGGATTGAACGATGGCGGCCATACAATTGTCGGCGATTCGATCAAACGCAGACGCGGTGATCTCCTGCGTCGTCACCACGTCTCCGCCTTCGGAGAGACGAAGAAGCTGTGCATTGGCCCGGATTTGTATCTGAGAGATCAGATTCGTAGGTTCCAGAAACGCAAAGACATGAGCGAAATAGGGGAGGAGCATCGCGAAGTTGAGGATCGCGAGCAGAAGTGCGGTGAACGCGACGAAGGGCAGAGTCCCATCGACGTTCATGGCGGAGGCCATGACGACGTAGATACACGAGGCCGCCATGAACGCAAACGCTGTGATGTTGAGCCGATCGTACATGAAGACGTCGACGATCTTCGCGGGATAACGCTGCGAGGCAAGTTGGACGACGATGGCGACGACGGTCAGGGAGATGCCCAGCACCGCGGAGAGCACTTCTGGCAGGCCATCAAGTGCGCGGTTAGGGCCTTTCAGCCAGGCATTCGAAAAAACCGTGCCGATCTCGAAGTCGAGAATACTGAGATCCAAGAGGACGCTTATGACCAGCAAACCCGCCGCTGCCCCCACGACCCCGAGCAAAAGTGTAGTCGCCGCCCGGATTTGGGGAGACGTCGTCGCTTCCAGGCTCATTTGCCTTCCGGAAGCTCAATCCGGAACGAGAACGTAAGCCAATCTTCAGGCAGGCACAGGAACTCTCGGTCGAATTTGATCTGGTGGAAGATTTGCAAACGCTTGTCATCCTTGAATTCGCGAAAAATGACGGGATCCAGAAAGAAATCCATCGCGACTCGATTGGAGTCAGGGCGCGTCAAAGAACTTTGCTTCTTAGCGTCCACGAGACGGATGGGACGGGTGTCGTCATCGCCAATGCGTGCGTGGATTTCCCATGACTCGATATGCGAAAGAAGATTGAACGCATAATCTTGTTGCTGGAAACTCGTGCCCCGCTGTTCGAGCGCCGCACGAAGCGTTGGGGTGCCCTCTGTCACCAGCGTTGCGCCGCCGACCAAACGAAGGGTGGGGACTTCGATCGAAGACAGCGGCATCGTTGGAAAACGTCCCTGAGTGTCCCCAAATGGAAATGCAATCCAGCCCGGATTGAGGTGCTGTCCGGTATGGAGGACGGCGACCGAGGTCTCTGACGAGAACATGCTGTAACCCAGCATGGCCACGCCTTTGCCCATCCCACCCTCAATGCGATTGATGATCCGCATCGACGCTTCGATGTCGGTGAACTGCTGGAAGGTGATTTGGAAGGGTTGCGCGATGATCCGTCGGACGTCGGTGCCGTTGGAGGTCACGATCTCCGAACGATAGCCGCCCAGCGCTTTGATATCGTCGTGCCTGCGCCAAACGAAATGTTTGAATTCTTCGGGCGACTTGATTCGATCCACCACGTAGTTCTCAGCGCAAAGGTACTGCTAGTTTCGCCGGGAATTCACTGATCTTCCATTCGACCATGCGCTCGAAGCCTTTGGCATCCCCGCCGACTTGATAGGCGAGAGGCTTATCTGGAAACTCGCATCGTACACTCTTGCACAGGAAGTTGCGATACTTTCCGGGTTCAAGAGCCCCGTCCCAGAAGGCAGGCAGGTTCTTGAGGATCCACGACACTGAGCCCCAATAGACCCGGAGCTGGAAATACCCGAGCCGCTGCGTGCATTGAGGGAACATTCGGATCTTGAAACCCCAATACGGGATGGTCCCGCAGCCGCAGACTTTGGCGTGCTGGTTGAACATGACGTCGCCCGCTTGCCATTCGGCAATTTCATTGCCATCCGGATCGATTTCGATGCAGTGGTCCAACGCCGTCAGAATGGTCGGTACTGCGCCGACGCGGATCGCGTTGGGGATCGAACGCGAGCCGATGCTCAGTGCGTAACCGCCAAGCCCGGTCACGTAGTTTTCTATGGCGGAGCCGCGAACGGCATCCTTGAGGGCGTCGTAATCATTGAGAATCAGTCCGTCCCACCCAAAACCCACAAAGGGAAAGAGGCCTTCGGCGCAATCGACCATTTGCACGTCGTAAACGACCATCGGGCCGCCTTCGCGCAATTTCCGCAGGTCGTCGACGATGTCCGAGGATTCTACGTAGCTGGCCAGTGCATTGCCGGTGCCCATTTTCAACACGCCCACGCCTGGGGCCTGTTCACGCGAAACCATCCCACTTCGGATACGTCGTTCGATCGCGTTGATGAGGTAGGCGATTGTGCCGTCACCACCCCCAGTGAAAATGAAGTCGTAGTCTTCTTTCACAAGGCGATCGAGCGTGCGCTCTGCCTGCGTGAAATCGTCCGTAAGATAGAGATCTTTTGGAGAGACCCATCTTTGAATGTCGGAATGAAGGTCGCCAGTCCACCGCTTGGCACGCGCGTTCAATAGAACAGCATAGCGTCCGGGTGACTTAATAATTTTCGAAGGGATGTCAGAGAGCACCCACGCCCCGCAAGACTAGAAACATCTGTTGAAACACTGCTTGTCGCCGAAACGTACGTCACAACAGGTTGTGCCGCCTGTGCAATCGGCGTCGACCGCGCACACCCCGCCGCTCCAACATCGGTTGCTGCACGTGTTGCCGCTGAGGCCGGAGCAGCAGACCAATCCGTTGCTGCATTCTGAGTTGGTTGCGCAGGGGGTCTGAGATCCGCCATTTCCGATGCATTGAGCCGCACAAATGCCGCCCGTACCGCTGATCGCGGGCAACGGACAGCATTCCTCATTACCCAAACAATCGGCCGCATCATCACAGGTCCCGTGGACCAGACATTGGTCCTGCGGTTTGCACTGACTGTCGCCAGCGATCTGCGGACAGCACACATCGCCCTGTGCGGGGCAATCTGAGTTGGTTTGGCAAGGCCCCACCGGCAGGTCAGGTTGGCTCGCAACGTCCATGCCCGCGTCTTCGACGGGCGGCATGAGATCAGGGCCGGCATCGGCCGGATTCGTGCCGTTGTTGGTCGTGTTATTGGTCGGGTTCGTGACGTTATTGGTCGGGTTCGTGACGTTGTTCGTCGCGTTGTTCGTCGCGTTATTGGCAGATATTTGTGAATCAAGGGTGGCGTCGGTCTCGCCAGAATCCAAAACCCATTTCGATCCGTTCTCGTTGGGCGCATCTCCGCTATCGAAGGAGCACCCGCTGAGCATCAACAAAACCAATAACCAACGACTCATGACTATCCCGCTTGAAGGGTGATGGCGCGTCCGCGCCGAACAGCCTCTTGGTAAGCCAAAGTGAGGATCAAAAGCTGTTTGGCTTCATTCCCCTTCAACAAAGGCTCTTCTTCTCCGAGGCACGCGCTGATGAAGTTTTTGGTCGCGCGATGGAAAGAATCTTCGTAGGCCGTGTTCTTCTGCCCGTAAACGACCTTTCGGGCGTCACGACGAAGCTCAACTGGAGCCTCAAGTTGAGCAGGATCCGAGTTTCGGTGGATGTCGATGTCCCCCCGCGTGCCATTGATCGTGATTCTCATCTCGATGGGCTGATAGGGAGTTCGCATCTTGCGCTCGGGTGCGTAAGTCAAAGCCAGTGTTCCGAAAACGTCCTGCTGGAAATGCTTCCACATCGCCACGGTTGGCGCGTCGATCGACAATCTGTCGTCAATTCGAGTCGTGCCCTGCCAGACGTCGATTTTTTCGATCGAGCCGATCAGAAAAAGAGCGATACACATCGATTGATAACCGATGTCGTAGAGCATGGGTGAGCCGCCGGCGAGCGCGGGATCAAAGCGCCAAGCTTCAGGGCTGCCTTCTTCAAAATCCCAAACGCCCTGAGTCGACTTGCCGATGGTGGCGTCGATACGCAGTCCCACAGGACGGCCAATTTCATTGGCGTCAATCAGACTTCGCGCGTCCAGCAGGGGTTTGTAAAAGAGGCAGGGTTCGAAGACTTGCAGAATCTTGCCCGAAGCCTGACCGGCTTGAATGACCTGGTCCGCTTCTTCGATCGTCAGCCCGATAGGACGTTCGACCGAAACGTGTTTCCCGGCCCGAAGCGCGGCGATGGCCTGCCTTGCGTGCAAATAATGCGGGGTCACGATCTCGATCGCGTCGATCTCGGGATTACGCAACATCTCGTCGAAGTCGGTGTAATAATGGCGTGCGCCCCAATCCAGAGCTCGCCGGATGGCAAGGTCTTCGTCGCGGTCGCATACAGCAACGATTTCGGCACGTTTATCGTGTTCGTAACCCGTGGCATGCAGTTCGGCGATGGTGCCCACGCCGACTATTCCTACTCTGAGACGAGCCATGGGTGCTCCAAAAAAGTCCGGTCAATCTTGATCATAATAATTGGTATCAGCCTTATAATCCGCGCGTGCGCGGATTGTCAAAGCCACGTCACGCGAGGCTCTTAGCCTGATCCAGAGTAAATTGAACCAGAGTGCCAACGCCAAAGCCTGTTCCGCCTGCAGGAGAGGTCGTGCCTTCCTTCTCGGTGTACGCTGGCCCAGCGAGGTCAATATGTGCCCACTCAGGGATATTGACCCATCGTTTCAGGAAGAGCGCCGCCGTGATGGCTCCGCCCCAACGTGGCCCAACGTTGCGCATGTCGGCCGTATGGGTGTCGAGCGCCTTGTCGAGCTTCTTGGTCAGCGGGAGTCTCCAGATGTCTTCGCCTGTGGCGCTTGCAGCCGTGATCAGCTGCGAGACGAGTGCGTCGCTGTCCGAGAAAATACCCGCCGTGGTTTCGCCAAGAGCGACCACGCATGCGCCAGTCAGGGTCGCGAGGTCGACGATGATGTCGACTTTGTGCTCTTGGATGTACGCCAGCGCGTCGGCCAGGATCAGGCGACCTTCTGCGTCTGTGTTTTGGATTTCCACGGTCTTGTTGCCGTAACCTCGGAAGATGTCCTGAGGTTTCATGGCGTTGCCGTCAATGTTGTTTTCTGCAGTCGGGATCACAAAATGCACTTCAACATTTTTGGGCCGAAGCTCGCCGATGGCGCGGGCGGCTCCCATGACGGCGGCTGCACCACCCATGTCGGAATGCATGGCCAACATCGAAGAACCAGGCTTGAGGTTGTATCCGCCCGTGTCAAAGGTGACGCCTTTGCCCACAAACGCGATCTTCTTCTTCACGGGGCCTTCGGGCCGGTAAATCATGTGGATCAGACGTGGCGGGTGGACGCTGCCTTTGCCTACGGCCATGATCAGATTGAATCCGTCTTTCTCGAGCCGGTTTTCGTCCATGACGGTAATTTCGAAGTGATACTTCGACGCGATTTCACGCGATTTCGAGGCCATCATCTCGGGCGTCAGTACATTCGGAATCTCGTTAACGAGATCGCGGGCGAAATTTGTCGATTCGGCGAGCACTCGCCCTTCAAGAAAGGCAGCCTCAAGATCTTTGCCGGCCCCAATGATCGTGATCGCTTCGAAGCCTGAAAAGTCTCCGTCTTTCTTGGAAATATAGCGGTCAAACGCGTACGTGCCCAAGAGCGCGCCTTCGATGAACTGCATCGCGTCGTTGTCGGTCGGCGCAGCCAGCGCAACCGTGGTTGCGTGCATGTCACGTGCACGACGAATCGCGATCGTACCCGCACCGCGGACGCCTTCCACATCACGTTCATCGGGCTTTCCAAGGCCTACAAGCATGACGCGGTGTCCACCCAGACCCTTGAGTCCACGAAGAACAAAAACTTGGCCGCTTTTGCCCGTGAATTTCTCTTCGTTGGCGAGGGCCATGATGTCCACACCGGACTTTTCTTGAACCTGCGACAGCACGGGATGAACTTCGTCAGGAACGCAAGGGATGACAAGAAGGGACGCTGCAACTTCGATTGCCGTTTCTTTGCTGAAAAGAATTTCCATAAGACACCTCAACTTCAGACTAAATATTGCTTTTCTTTAAAAATCATTGAACCGCCGGCAATGCCGAGTGCGGTCAAGACACCGATGATGAGCAATGAGACCCACCACTCCACATGAAGGGGTTGGTCGAGAACCATACGGTCTAAGAAACCGAGCCGATCCGACGACGTGAACCCCGCTATCGTACGAAGATGAAACCGAATGCTCAAGAGTTCGAGAACCGGCAAGGTCGCCATCACCATTTCAAACGCGACAAAATACAAGATGGACGCCAGAAGGCTGGACGCGAAGAGTGCTCCAAGGGCGGCAAAGATCGCAGAGTACGCGATGATTCCGCAGGATGCGGCTGCAAGGACTCGTCCCAGAACCGGAAGGCTTTCTGCGAAATCCATGGACTGAAACATACACAGCCCAAAGAGCAGTAGCATTGGTATCAGCACAATGGCCAACGCCATGATCGTTCCAGCGACAACCTTCCCGACAAAAAGCGTGGCCTTCGAAATCGGCCGCAGGGTGAGGTAGGTCAGAGTGCGACCTTCCATCTCGTCAACGACTGCCGGTCCGCCATAAAAGATGGCGGCCAGTGGCACCAGGAATGGAAGCAGCAAGCTTTCTGCGACCCCAGAAAACATCGTCAACCCGTCGATATTTTCGAAGACGACGTACACCGCCGCGCCGATCAACGGCATCAGCTGCACGACCGCGAGTGCCTTGGTTTTTCGTTGCAGCAGCAATTGACGCAGCTGCACGCTGATCAACGTCGAGAGCAAGCTCATGGTGCCAAGTTTACGTGCGGTACTCATCATTTCACCAAATATCGGAAGACCGCCATGAGGTTATTATCCGGCGAGGCAATGCGACGAATCTCAATGCCATTCTCCAGGGCCAGTTTCGGGATTCGTGTGTAACACGCATCGGGGGCCCGAGTGGCCACGTGGATGCCTTCTTCTGCAAATTCGATCGAGACCACGTCATCAAAGGGCGTCAAAAGCGCCGCCAACTTCCGTGAATCCGACGCGTCGACAAAAATGCTGTGGGCGTGCTCGTCGATCATCTCGCGGATGCGGTAGATGTTGCCATCCGCGACGACCCGTCCCTTATTGATGAGCACGATATTCGTGGTCATCTGCTCGACTTCATGAAGGATATGACTCGAGACGATGACCGTTTTTCCAGCATCACCAAGCTCGCCTATCAAATCGATGATCGAGCGTCGTCCGATGGGGTCCGTGCCGTTGAGCGGCTCGTCGAGCAACAAGATATCCGGGTCGTGGGCAAGGGCCTGCGCGATTTTTACACGCTGCCTCATACCCTTCGAATACTCAGAAATGCGTCGGTCGCGTTGTTTGGTCATGTCGACGCGTTCGATCGCGCGATCCGCACGTTCCAACGCTTCTGCCTTGCCAAAACCCTGAAGCCTGGTCAGGTAGGCGACAAATTCACGACCGGTCATCTCTTCGTAGTAGGCGTCTTGTTCAGGAACGAAGCCGAGGCGGCTGAATACATTTGGGTTGTTCCAAATGATGTCCCCATGGACGGCGACCGTTCCCGTGGAAGGCCGAAGCTGGCCTGTAAGCAACTTCATCAGGGTCGATTTGCCTGCGCCATTGGGTCCAAGCAGGCCCAACACGCCGTGTCCGATATCCAAAGTGATGTCGTTGACGCCGATGACCTGACCATACCAAAGCGATGCACGTCGAATCGCGATGACCGTGTCACCTGAACCAACTTTTGGAATCTCGACTTTCTTGGGAGCGATACTCATGCGACCCCCTCTAGCGTGCGAATTCTTTGTGCGAGTCCGAAAAGGCCAAGAGCCATGGTGCCAAATAGGACGGCCCAGGCGACCCAAATCGGGCCGTCAAAGACCTCTTCTGAAAGCAGCGACTTGGAGGCGACCATGAAGCTTCCGGTCAGGCTCCATAAATTTGCCCATTCTGCGCCGTCGGTGGCGATGCCCACGATTCCGCTTAGAATCAAGGGCACCATCAGCACGCCAATCCAAGACAGGACCACGTAGCCCGTGCGCGAGGTCAACGAGCTCAATCCAATCACGATGGCGGCCATCACACAGGTGATGAGGGCGGACATCCCGACCCCGATCGCCATTTGTTTGGCCACACTCGCGAAGAAATCCGATTGCATGAAAAATGCGCATCTCAAGGTGGCGAGCAGCACCGCCGGCAGGACCGTGATCAGCGAGCCGAGGAGCAGCAGGCTGAGGTATTTGCCCAGCGCGTAGTCGAGTCGAGACAGGGGTTTGGAAAAGAAGAGCTGAAAGGTTCGGTACCTGAGGTCTTCGCTGATGACACCGCACCCATTGGCCATGAAGAGCACGGCCAGCCCAAACGCTTGCATCTGCAGAAAGTAGGTGACGTAATCGCCTGACGGAGCCGTGATCTCGGTGAACTGAGCGAGCTGTCCGCGAGCGCCGTACTCAACCAGGATCAGCACGCCCGCAACCAGCGGTCCAATCACCCAAAGCCCCAAAAGGACAAGTTTGGTGCGCAAGAAACTGAGGTAGGTCCGTAGGGAAGTTCGAGCGATCGTCCACCATGCTCCGCTTTGTCGAAGCGGGCCGTCATAGCGCACGTAGTTTTGTTCGTGAATCGCCATCAGCTGTGTTCTCCGAGCAAACCAAGGAACGCCGATTCGAGGGTGAGTTCAGCAGGCATGAAATGCCGCACCTGAATGTCGTTCTCGACGGCGAGCCGCAGAATATCGTCTCGTTTTGAATTCTCGGGAACCGTGATCTTGAGCCGAAGTCCGTCTTTGGTGATGCTGAAGCCCTTCTGGCGAAGGACCTTTTCGAACGCATCGTTTTGGTCTTTGGTTTCGATCTCCACGATTTCTTTGCCACCCTTTTTCAGCTCATCAATGGGGCCATAATGAATCAGGCCGCCTTGATTGAGCATGATGACCGAGTCACATACGTGTTCGACGTCGGGCAGAACGTGGCTTGAGAGCACAATATTGACGCCGCGTGCCTTCACGTCGTTGATCAAATCGAGCATTTCCTCGCGACCTTTGGGGTCAAGGCCGTTCGTGGGTTCGTCCAGAAAGACCAAACGTGGGCCCTGGACCAGGGCCTGAGCCAGCTTCACTCGCTGTTTCATGTCGGTCGAAAAGCCTTCGAGTTGGCGATAACGAGCCTCGCCCAACCCCACGTAGTAGAGGACCTCATGGGCGCGACGAAAGGATTCGCTTCTGGGCATGCCGGCGAGCTCGCCGCCATAAGAGACGTATTCGACGGCGGTCATATAAGGCAGATAACAGTCGTTTTCGGGCATGTACCCGATGGCCTGTCGAACTTTGAGGGCCTCGTCTGGAAGGCGGTAGCCAAGAACTGACGCCGACCCTGACGAAAACGAAAGAAGACCCAAGAGGGACTTTATCAATGTGGATTTACCGGCACCATTTGGACCCAAAAGTCCGATGCTGCCTTCAGGCACTTGAAGGCTGATGCCTTTGAGCGCGTGGAAGTCCCCATAGTGTTTATGGACGTTTTCGAGGTCGAATAGCACCGTGGCGCCTACTTGAAGTACAAAGCGACACCAGCCGTGACCAAAACGATCAAAAGAAGAACCATCAACACGATGAGCGTGATGATGACTTTCCGAGTCGGGTCGGTGACGGGGCTCGCCGCTTGTGTTGCGTGATTCTGCGGCTGTTGGGGCTGAGCAAGGGGCGCCGGCGCAGCCTGTGGCCGCGGCTGAAGGGCCATTTGCTCGGCTGTTGGAACCGCCATGAACATGCCTGTGAGTTCCGAACCGGGGACATTCATCGCCGAGGAGTCGATCCGGCGCTCGTTGACGATCTCGCGCTCGCGAGCCTCAAGGGCTCGGAAAAGCTCCATCGCAGACTTGAATCGATCAACAGGCTTCTTGGCCATGGCTTTTCGAATGATCGCGGCCATGGTGGGAGAGATGCGGTTGGGAGCAACTTGTTCAGCCGGGACGGGCTCATTGAAGACATGCATCGTCAGCACTTGAACAGCCGAATTGGACTGAAATGGCACTTTCCCGACCATCATTTCGTAGAGCATGACCCCAAGAGAATAGATGTCGGTGCGGTTGTCGAGCGGTTGGGCCTGTGCCTGCTCTGGAGACAGGTACTCGGGAGTCCCGTAGACGATACCCGCCTGAGTCAGCTGCTGCTGGCCTTCCTGGTCTTGAATCTTGGCGATGCCAAAGTCGAGAACCTTGACGAAATTGGGCTCGCCGCGGAACTCGGTGAGCAGCACGTTATCGGGCTTCAGGTCGCGATGAATGATGCCGAGATCATGCGATTCTGCCAGCGCCGAACAGGCCTGTTTCATGATCTTGATGATCGAGATTTCGTCGAGCAATCCCATGCTGAGCGTCTCGCGCAGCGATCGGCCTTTCACGTACTCCATCGCCATATAGACGACGTTTTGTTCGGTTCGTCCGAAAATGAAAACGCGGATGATATTGGGATGCGTCAACATCGAGATGACGCGCGCTTCGCGGTTGAATCGTTGGAGGAGCTCGTCGCTCTCCGCGGCTCGGCCGTGAAGAACTTTGATGCCGATCTCTTGTCCGATCGCTTCATTACGTGCCAGATACACGGCTCCCATGCCACCTTCACCCAGCTTGCGTGTGATGGTGTATTCGCCGAAAATTCGTGTACCGACGAGGTCGCCGTGCGTCGCCATTTGCCTGCCTCGTAACGTTTTTTGTGAAACTGTGCGTGGCCTTGCCGCGCTATATAACACCCCCTCTGCACAGCGGCAATTACGCAATCACACCGTAAAATTAGGCAAGGCGGGGCTGCCCTCCCATGAGTGGCGCATGTGTCGTGGAACTGGCATGATAGCGGTCACGATTTTTTTTGGAGTGATTGCATGAAGAAGTGGATGGCCTTTGTGGCGCTTGCAGGTCTGGTCGGATGTGCCGAATCGACCGTGGATGGGACGAATTCAAATAATACGACTTCCGACATGTGTGTTGATCAGGACGGAGATACGTATATGAGCGATGCGTGCGGTGGTGAGGACTGCGACGATTCGGATGCCGATACCGTGCTCAGCGGTATGGACAACTGCCCCTTCGTGGCCAA
>JBFFMO010000052.1:0-11925 GCA_041554035.1 Allomicrovenator sp.
GCTTACATCCAGCTTCTTAGCCAAAATCGCGCGGTTTTGCAGACCAGAAAACGTCGAATCCGAAAGCCAAAGGCGAGAACCTGACGACCGGATCCCGGTGCCAGCGTTGCTTACCGTCGCGTCAGCGAGTCGGACGATCGAGGAGTCTGCCTGAATTGCCGCACCGGAATCTGTGGAGGCTTTGGGCGACAGGGCGTCGAAACTCACGTTGGAGCCAATCAGTGCGCTTGAATCGAGCGCCAACGCTGCATCGACTGCGACGGTGCTCGAAAATGCCGAATCGGCGACGGTGATGATATTCTTGAACGGTGCAGCGGTGGGCGTTCCACCGTTGACCGCGGAAATCGCGTGGCCCGAAAACCCGTCGAATGAAGTCAATGTGAACGAGGCGGTCGTGCCGTCGAGTTCAAATTGGTCCGCAAATCCGTCGATGGCTGACTGCACAACGTTGAGCAATCCACCCTTGACCTTCAGTCCCGTTCCAGTGGCCGCGGAGCTTGAGAGCACCACGTTCACCAATGACACGTACGGGGAGTTCACGATGAGAGCATCAGAACCCGTTCCTCGCACTTCCACGTTTGCAAAAACCACGCGCTCAGACGCGTTAACCTGCCATGCATCGGACAAACGGATGGAAGCGCTTCGCCAGCAACCACTGACGAAAGCCACCGATTTTGCGCCGTTGATGTCGGGAACGCTGGGGTATTCACCGGGCTCCAATACGACGACCACATCCTCGTCACTGGGTACGACCAGACTCGCAAGCGACGCCGGGTCTTCAAGGACACCTGCCCCATTCCCGTCCGGGCTTACGTATAAAATGCGGTCGGCCGATGGGAGCTCGACACTCAGCCGGGTCCCGGTCTCGCATCCCAACGCCCCGGCAAATTGCCCACCGACGTTCTGGCCAAATCGACCAGGTCCAGATTGAATCGGCAACCCTCGGGCCTCCGAGAAGTCCACGGCACCGGACTCAGGATTCGTTGCGGAATCATTTCCGGCATCCAATACTCCGTTATTCCCATTATTTTGGGTGTCTGTATCCGGAAAGGCACCTAAGTCGTCGTTATTGGTGGCGTCGCTGTCCACGCCGAGCGACTCATCTGAGCCACATGCGGGCACAAGAAGTAGTAAAAACAGTATATTCCAGCGCATTCTTCTCTCCATTCATTCGATAGCGAGTGACTATACGACACACCCGAAGCTTATTCAAAAAACGGCTGAAGAACCCGCAGAATCACGGAGGGTCCATCGCGAGGCGAAAACCGTAATGGACATAGCGGAAGGAGCGAGGGCTCGCGAAATGCATGTCCAGTCGGCACATCAAAGCCATCGAATTGTACGACGCCCCCTTGCCAATTCCTCGTTCGTCGTCGTTGGCCGACTCAAGCGTGGAGGTCCATTCCGCGATATTTCCGGCAACATCCACCAATCCATACGGAGACTTATCTGCCTCATAGGTTCCAACAGGCACAGGCGTGGGTCTGCCCTGATGACTCTCGCGCATGCAACAGAATGTAGCGTCAAAATGATTGCCCCAGGGATAGATCCGACCGTCCACCCCGCGGGCAGCCTTTTCCCATTCGAGCAAGGTCGGCAATCGATAGGATTTTTCGTCCCGCGCGCTCCTCCACGCGGCGTAAGCCACCGCATCGTGGTAACTCACCATCAACATCGGCCACAGCGGGTTCCAGGTATCGCCCTCGGCGTCTTCGTCCGGCATGCGATAGCGACCGTCCGGGTCCTCGGCAAAATAGGGTTCGTTGTCGTCAACACGTGGAACATGCTGCTGCGCGATCTCCGACGGCACGCCATTCAAGAAGTCGAGATACTCGGCCACCGTCACAGGGGCCTGCATGATCGCAAAATCATCCACATGAGCTTCTCCTGACTCTCGCTGAAACTCCCCACCCGGGATAAAGATGAAATCCGAGGGAATTTCGTCGGGCTTCAATAATCGAACGTGATTCTCAACGTTCACGACCCGCCCCATCGCGATCGGCAGACGCTGCGTGCGGTATCCAGGCGCAGAAATCACGGCCACATACGATCCATGGGACAACTCAGCGTCGACGACCGGGGATTCCAACTCGGCGTGCAACCATTCCACCAAACGCCGGTTTTGCTGCACGTATCGGAACAGCTCAACGCTGGCTCCCGAGGGTTCGGTAGTCAGGGTAAGTTCGCCCTTGCCTTCGAGCATTCGGTCAAAGGGCCCATCGTTATACTGTCGCACCAAACCTTCTAAATAAGCCGCGTCGGCCAAACGAGAAGCATTTTCGGCTTCCTCAAATCGTTCCCAATATAGACGGGCCAGCCCAAGGCGTGCGCTCGGCAATTCTTGAACATGAACCAGCGCCTGCCCAAACATTCGCACCGTGTCCGAAAACCTGCGCTCGATCTCAATTTCCAGATCTTCGGCCTGTTGCTCCAACTGCCAGAGGTTGTTTTTAGCATCACCTCGAGCCCAGCTCGGGACCCGGATTCGCTCATCCTCTAACTGCCCGCGTACAACACGGTACTGAGCCCTGACGTCGTCGAAGACTGCACGAGCCTGCTCCGCCATCATCAACGCCTCATCGGCCATTTCCTGACGACGTTCACGATCTTTTACACCCTCCAGAAAGAGGTCTATCTCGTCGGCGAATGCCTGAGCGGTCTGAAAACGTTCCGCCGGACTTTTCGCAACTGCACGAAGACAGATTTGCTCCAAAGCTCTGGGAACATTTCTATTGGGTGACCTCTCGGAGGGTGGAACGGGTTCTTGCTGAACCACTTGATAGAGCAACGCCAGAACGTGATCGGCCTGAAAAATCGGCACCAACGTCAACAGCTCGTAAAGAATCGCCCCCAGCGCGTACACATCTGCCCGACCATCCACGGCATCGTTATCGCCCCGCGCTTGTTCCGGAGCCATGTACCGTGGAGTTCCAATCAACGAACCCATCACGATCTTTTCGGTCGTCTTCAAGCCAAGACTTTTACCCATGATCTTGGCGATGCCCCAATCGATGACGTAAACCTCACCGTAGCGTCCAACCAGAATATTCTCGGGTTTCAAGTCTCGATGCACGACCCCGCGATCGTGGGCGTACTGCATCGCCAAGGCGACTTGCCTTAAGACCTGACAGAAAAACGGAATGCTTGGAGATTCCTCCGTCCCCTTACGAACGGCATCCAGCATCGCCTCAAGGCTTCTCTCTCGCACCACTCGCATGGCGTAAAACGGCTCGCCGGTCGCAGTCGATCGCATGTCGTAGACAGGCGTGATGCTCGGGTGTTCCAACAGGCCCGTCACCTGAGCTTCCAGCGTCAGGCGAGCGCGGCCTTTTTCATTTTGCGAATCCGGCAGCAGGTATTTCAATGCGACATCGCGCTGAAGCACGCGATCCTGCGCGATCATCACGACCCCCATGCCCCCTCGACCCAATTCGTTTCGAACGGCGTAACGGGCCTCGCCATCGAGGGCGAGCGTCGTGTCGCTGAGCCCCTCCATAATCGGGGTGGCCGCCATCGTTTCGACGTGGGCTCGCACCTGAGCGATTTCATCGAAGACAATCGTCTCGCCGTGTTCGAGTTCAGCGTCCACAGACACGCCCGTATCGAGTTCGACGCGCATGTCCTCGATCACCCGATGCGATAAATGCCCGCGTATCATCAAAACGTCGTCCAACGCGCGTGAGCCGCTCGCAGCCGCTGCAACACACAAGACTAAATCCTGCAGGCTCACCAGTCCCCGTGCCAGAGCAAGTTGTCCGATCCGCGTATCCATTCGCTGCCACCTTAATGGCCTGCCAATGATGGGCAGGCTTAGTGCTTAACTCTCAGTTCCAGAACCCATCGACGCAATCATCGATTCTTTACGTCCGAAAGGCCGTGGCCGTTGTCGATATCCTACACATCTTAGATGAGGAATTATAGGACGCACCCATCTCAGCCACGAGCTGTCTGCCTTCGTAACGAAAGTGTCATGGTCGAGCTTACGATCATGCAAGATAACCATCGTTTGGGCTGCAGCGTTGTGTTTCAACGTCATGATTCTGGATGCAGGGAGGCAGCCAGATTGAGGCTGACTCCCAACTTCCCTAAGGGTTGGACCACATCGTAGATGTCGGCTATCCTACACGGCAATCGTGTTGTGCAGGAGAGTTTGCGTGAAACATATCGTGCTGGTCGCCACCCTTATTCTCTTATCGAACGCCAGCGACGCGGAAGCTCGCTCGTTTCGGTTGTTGCAGCTGCCCAACGGTGGCGACAATTGCAACGTGTGCCATGTGAACGCCAACGGGGGGGCACGAAACCCGTTTGGGCTCGATGTCGAAGCCGCCGGCCTCTCGGGAGTCGGCGGAATCGAAGCTCAAGATGTGGTCTGGCTCAACGCCTGCGCAAACGATCTGGACTCCGATGGTGACGGTTATCCCAACGGCGTGGAACTCGGTGACCCTCAATGCACCTGGGTCATCGGCGATGCGGACCCCGTGTTCACCGTGTCCAATCCCGGAAATATGATGTCGACGCCCTGCGGCAACGGCACGATTGAAGCTCCGTTTGAAGACTGCGATGGAATCTCCCTGGGTGGGCAAACTTGCGTTGGCATTGGATTGCCAGCCGGCGTCCTGCGCTGCAACAACGATTGCACGCTCAACATCGATGGCTGCGTGGGTTCAACCAACACGAATAACGCGACGAATAACGCCACCAACAACATGACGAGTGGCACCAATAATATGACCTCCGGAACCAATAACACCGTGGGCAGCAACAACGCGGTGAACAATTCGACCGGGAATAACGGTACCGGCAGCACGGATCCAACCGACCCAGCCGCACCCAGCGACAAAAAGGTTGAACCCTTCTTCTGTGACGGGGAAATGTCGTCGGATGAAGATTATAAGAACGGCGCTACGGCTGTGATTGGCCTCTTTTTGGCCGCACTTTTTCGTCGTCGAATCTTCCGATGACCCTACCCATTTCGCTGCAAGACGTTGAGCAAGCCTGGGACCGAATTCGGCCTCATATCTTCTATTCTCCCTGCGCTCATAGTTCGCTGCTGAGTGAACAGCTCGGCTCCAAGATCTACCTGAAGCTGGACAACATGCAGTCCACCGGCTCGTTTAAAGAGCGCGGTGCGGCTAATAAGTTGGCCCTGCTGACCGACGAAGAGCGGGCTCGTGGCGTGATCGCGGCGTCGGCTGGCAACCACGCTCAAGCCGTGGCCATGCACGGCGCCCGCCTGGGCATCAGCACTAAAATCGTGATGCCGGAGGGCACGCCACTGGTGAAGGTCCAACGCACGAAGAGCTTCGGCGGCGAAATCGTGATGCATGGAGCCAATTACGACGCCGCCTACGCCCACGCCAAGGAACTGCAAGCTCAGGAAAACCGAGTCTTTGTGCATCCCTTCGACGACCCGGCCATTATGGCGGGTCAGGGAACGGTGGGCCTTGAAATCCTGGAACAAGTCCCGGATATCGACGCGATTTTGGTCGCGGTGGGCGGTGGAGGCTTGGTCGCCGGCATCTTGGCTGCCGTCAAAACGCTGCGGCCCGATATCCAGATCATCGGAGTGGAGCCCGAGGTCTTGCCTTCGATGAAGACCGCACTTCAAAATAATGGCGTCATCGAGATTCCCGCCGCACAGACTCTGGCCGACGGCATCGCAGTTCGAAGGGTGGGACGAGTCCCCTTTGCACAAATCCACCACCAGATTGACGACATGGTCACGGTCACCGAACCCGAGATCGCGCGCGCGATTCTGGTTTTGTTGGAACAAGAAAAGACCCTGGCCGAAGGTGCGGGCGCGGCCTCGCTTGCCGCCCTGCTCGCCGGAAAAGTTCATCTTCCTGGCAAGAAAGTTTGTGCGCTGATCTGCGGCGGCAACATCGATGTGAACGTGATTTCGCGCATCATCGAACGGGGACTCGTAGCCACCGGACGACTGTGCAGACTCAGCCTACGCGTCACGGATACCCCCGGCGCCTTGGCCAATGTCTTGAGCATTGTGGGACGACTCAAAGCCAACGTCCTTGAAATCCATCATAACCGGACCTTCACGTCCGGCGACCAGTTCGGGACCACCCATGTGGAGCTCAAACTAGAAACGCGCGGAGACGACCATGTTCTGGCCATCCGCCGCGCGCTTCACGACGATGAGTTTACCATCATCGAACATCTCTGAATTCTGCTGAACGCCACTGATTAGAACGCACCCAACTTCGATGTCGTGGCGTCTGTTCCCATGGCGACAAGCTCGTTCGTATAACGAACGACGCCGTCCTCTTCCTGAGTGTAGCGGACAAATCGACCAGGAACGTCTTCGTTGACGTACCAATTGACGGTCGCATTTCCAGACTTGGTCTGAAGCTGATCACAGGTGAATTTGCCCGCCGGGGTCACAACATTTGCGGTTCCCACGGTCATGCCTTCGGCACTTTCCTTGGTCAAACGCTGACCCCCTTGAACCACCCAACGATCTCGGTCTTCTTCGGTAATCGGCACTTCCGAAGGCTCGGTGTTGCCAGGAAGCAGACTTCGCATCCGAACGACACGACGGGTGCCCGCCTCGTCAGGAGCCGTGAACAGCGCCTCCATGACCACGACGTCTTCGGCGCCGTCGTCATTGGTTGTTCGGGTCTCGACCCGCCACCATTCCGAACCGTCTTCATTGCGTTTCAATAAAGCACGCTCGGTGGTGTTGGCCTCGGAATATCCCGTGACCGCAAAACGAACCCACTGTCCGGGCTGAAAGTCATTTGACCCGTAATGGAAATAGCCACCTTGATAAAACGTCATTTGAAAGACGGCCATCGAATACCCGTAGAACAACTGTGGGTTGTTCGCGAGCATGCTGGCCGCGACGGCATCACCGATGCGGTCGCCCACACGGTCTGCAGCGGAGTCGACGGTTCGATTCATGGCGTAGCCAACCACATCGCCCGAGCCGAAACAGCCCAGATTCATCGTCGCTACGAGGCCAAGGAAAAGTAGTTTTGTCTTCATGACACACCTCAGGCGATGTTGATCTGGTCACACAAGTAGACGTCTTGGACCGAATTCAAGAGCTGCACGCCCTCGGTGAAGGGACGCTGGAATGCCTTGCGGCCCAGAATCAATCCCATGCCGCCCGCACGCTTGTTGATCACCGCGGTTGCCACAGCATCCTGGAAATCGTTTGCGCCCGCTGCGCCGCCGCTCGAAATCAATCCGAAGCGACCCATATAACAATTGGCGACCTGATAACGCGTCAAGTCGATGGGATGGTCCGATGAGAGTTCCGAATAAACTTTCGAGTGGGTCTTGCCAAAGGAGCTGCCGTCCTCGTGTTTGACAGCCATGTAGCCGCCGTTGGACTCAGGAAGCTTCTGCTTGATGATGTCCGCATGAATCGTGACGCCCAGATGATTCGCCTGTCCCGAAAGGTCAGCTGAAGTGTGGTAATCCTTCCCGCCGGTTTTGAATGCCGGATTACGGGTGTAGCACCACAGAATCGTGGCCATGCCTTTCTCGTGCGCGTAGGCAAAAGCCTTGGCGACCTCGACAATCTGACGCTTCGACTCCGGTGACCCGAAATAAATCGTGGCGCCGACCGCGACCGCTCCCATATCCCATGCTTGGTCGATGGTTCCGAACATGATTTGGTCATAGCTATTTGGGTAAGACAAAAATTCGTTGTGGTTGATTTTGACCACAAACGGAATTTTGTGGGCGTACTTGCGTGCCACGGAACCCAGGACACCAAACGTCGAAGCGACCGCGTTGCAACCACCTTCCATGGCGAGCTTCACAATGTTTTCGGGATCAAAATACATGGGATTCGGAGCGAACGAAGCGCCTGCAGCGTGCTCGATGCCCTGATCCACCGGAAGAATCGAGAGGTACCCGGTGTCGGTCAAGCGACCGTGCCCCAACAAGGTCTGGATGCTTCGCAGGACCTGTGGTGACCGGTCGGTCTGCGAATAAATGCGATCGACGATATCGGGACCAGGATGATGAAGCGCCTCTTTCGAGATCGTCTTCGACTCGTGGCCAAGCAGACTTTCTGCCTGCGATCCAAGGAGAGTCACAAGGCTATTATAATCGTTCATGGGTCCCTCGATCAAAAAAAGGGGCGCTCAGGCGCCCGTGTATTTCGTAAGTTTATCTCGACTCAATTAATATAGGTCAACCACTCATCGTGGTCGGTGGCATTGCCCCGAACCAGGTCAAAATAGGCCGCTTGCAGCGCCTTCGTGATGGGTCCAGGTTTGCCTGTCCCAATCGCACGGTCATCGATCTCGCGAACCGGAGTGACTTCCGCAGCCGTTCCCACCGCAAACACTTCGTCGGCGACGTACAACATGTCACGAGTGAAGCGCAGTTCCTTCACCTGCATGTCGCGCTCTTCGGCCAACTTCATGATGGTGTGTCGCGTGATTCCGTCCAGAATCGACATCCCAACGGGCGTCGTGATGATCACGTTATCGCGCACGATGAAAAGGTTTTCGCCCGACGCTTCCGAGACGTATCCCTCGGTGTCGAGCATGATGGCTTCCTGGTAGCCCTGCGCCATCACTTCGCGTTTTGCGAGGATACTGTTCACGTAATGGCCGTTGATCTTGCCCTTGGCCATCACCGCATTGACGTGGTTTCGAGAGAAGCTCGAGACTTTGCCCCGAATACCGTTCTTGATCCCTTCGTCCCCAAGATAGGAGCCCCATTCCCAAGCGATGACCGCGACGCGCACTTTATTGCTCATCGCCGAAAGGCCCATTTCGCCGTGGCCCATGAAGACCACCGGACGGATATAACAATCTTCGAAATTATTGGCCCGCACGGTATCGATGCACGCCTGCACAATCTGCTCACGCGTGAACGGAAGATCGATGGTCACGATATGGCAGGATTCAAAGAGCCGACGGATATGATCCTCGAGACGGAAAATCGCGCTCCGACCGTTGCCCCGCTTATAGCAGCGAATCCCCTCAAACGCGCCCAAACCATAGTGCAGCGTGTGGGTGAGCACGTGGACGTTCGCATCTGCAAATGCGACCATCTCGCCGTCGAACCAAATCTTCTCTGCTGTAATTGCCACGTCGTTTCTCCAAGCCTCTGAACTGCTCTGTACTACGATGATTCGCTACCACACCTCGCGCGCGAAAGAAAAGCTGGTTGCCAATTGGGTGCTCTTGGCGAGGGCCAAAAGATGATTCCCGGAGGTCAGCGCTGTGCTATGGTCTGGCGTCAACTCACCCCCCGTGATCTCCATGGCTGAACCCAAACCACTGCGCGTCCTCGTCATTGACGACGAAGAACCGATTCGCCACATGCTCTCGATCCTTCTTAAGAAGGAAGGGTACAGCGTTCGCCTCGCATCCAACGGAGAGGAAGCCCTCAAAGACCTGATGGTAAACGCCTACGATCTGGTCTTGTCCGACGTGCGGATGCCCAAGCTTGGTGGACTCGAACTCCTCGACGAACTCGAGAAACGCGAAATCGATTCGACCGTCATCATGATGTCGGCCTTCGGTAATCGCGACATCGCCATTCAGGCCATCAAACGTGGCGCGTACGACTACATCGACAAGCCGTTTCAGAAAGACGAAATCCTGCTCGTCATGGCCAAGGCCGTTGAGCGATTGCACCTCAAGCGTGAAAACGAGCACCTGAAACGCGGAATCTCTGACGATCCCTTTGTCGAGATCGTGGGCCGAAGCGACAAGATGAAGCGGGTACTCGACACGATCGCAAAAGTCGCTCCTTACGGGTCCACGATTCTGGTCAGCGGCGAATCTGGAACCGGCAAGGAGCTGGTCGCCAAGGCGATCCATCGGCTATCCCCGCGCGCCGAAGGACCCTGGATTCCGCTGAATTGCGGCGCGATTCCCGAGAACCTTCTGGAGTCGGAGCTCTTCGGACATGTGCGCGGCGCCTTTACGGATGCCCACGGCGACAAGAAAGGACTCTTTCAAGAAGCCCACGGCGGGACCATCTTTTTAGACGAGGTCGCCGAACTTTCGCCTGCCCTTCAGGTCAAGCTTTTGCGGGTTTTGCAGGAAGGCGAAATTCGGCGTCTGGGCGACACAAAAACGATACCGGTGGACGTGCGCGTGATTGCCGCGACCCTGCGCGACCTCTCCGAGCGAGTAAAAGAAGGCCTCTTTCGCGAGGACCTTTATTACAGACTCAACGTGATTCAGATTCATGTGCCGTCGCTGCGCGACCGACCAGAAGATATCCACGCTCTGGTCGAACATTTCATCGCCATCCAAAATCGTAAGCTGGGCACCAAAATTCGCGGCATCGATGCCGAAGCCATGAAAACCATGGTCGAATACGAATGGCCCGGGAACGTTCGAGAATTGCAGAATTGCATCGAGCGCGGTGTTGTCTTATCGCAAGGCGATCGAATTGACGTTTCGCTCTTGCCGGAGCGCATCAGGGAATCCAAGGACGAACTCGCCCAAATCTTCCACGGCGAAGAGCTTTCGATCAAAAAGCTATCGGCGGCCCTGGAGCGAGTTCTGATCAAACGGGCCCTCGAAAAAACTCAGGGAAATCGAACCAGCGCCTCGAAATTATTGGAGATAAGCCACCGTGCTTTGCTCTACAAAATCAAAGATTACGGCTTGGAGGATCATTGATGAATTCCTGGAAATTACTTCCATTAATTTTGGCGGTCTCCATTTTTTCTTCGAGTGCTTTGGCTGCGGGAAAACCCAGACCCAAGCGAAGAGGCACGTCACTGCGCCTTAAAGAAAAAATCACCGTGCCGGTGAACGTTGGCATTGGTCCCACGGCATTTATGTTTTTTGGGCCGGTCGCTGACGACCAATTGATCCATCCAGGCATTCGGGTCAACGTTTTTGCGGCCCTTGACGCGGCCTTCATCAGAAAAAATATCAAACGCGTCCCCCGACAATACCGCAAGCAGGCCAAGAGCATGCGCGGCGAGATTCGCTATTCGCCTCTTTGGTGGCTGCCTGAGTCTTTGGTTTTGTCGCCTAAAACAGAAAACACCGGCATTTTTGGTATCAATTTTAAGCCGATGTCCTTGGGGTTAGCGCTTTCCGAATCGCCAAGATTCGACCTCAGCGCGGGCCTGCTGCTTTCGTACGCCTACATCACCTCGACCACCCTGCCCTCACCCACTCATTTTTTGCGCCCCGGCCTTGAACTCAAGGCGGAGATGGAGTTCCCGATTCAACAGGACTTTCGAATCAGCATCGGCTGGGCTTCTTCACTCTATCCTCCGCAAGAAGTTGGTGGAGATGTGTTCAAAATGGGTGACCTCGACGCCTCGATCTGGCACATAGGTCAGGCATTCGTTCTCCTGCATTTTCGTTTCCCTTACGAAACAGAAATTTAATCCATGAAACTCATTTTTCCGGTCGGAATTCGTCATTACCCAGCAGCCTCAGATGGTGAGGGCGGGGATGTGGTCATCGCGCAAACGCTTTGCGACCCAGAAATGGCGGGAACGGGCGCTTCGCCTGCCGACGCTTTGGCTGAACTGTCTGCGGGCCTGAAGGACGTGCTGGGGCGACTGCACCCACGAACGCTGTGGACGATTTGGCCGCCGGGGCGCACGTACATTAAGCGTCGTCGACTCCCGGTATTTCGGTCGGCGGCCTACGATTGGTTTTCGGGGACCACTCCCAGACTGGAAGAGACCGAAGTGTGGCTCGATACCTACATCAGCATGACCGACCTTCCCGGTGGAATCCTGCGAATCGGGTTGCCCGCATTTGGCGCCTTCACCAGCCTGCGCCCTGACCCTGACGAACATGACCTGTATTTCGAGGACTTCACGGCGGAGGACGAGGAAGAAGCTGAAGACTTCTGGAGTCCCATCACCCCGCTTGAATTTGTGTTGGACGAGCTGATCTCGGAATTGCGGCTTCATAGCCACCACTTGCTCTTGCAGCGGCCGATTCCCGACCAGTTTGA
>JBFFMO010000053.1:0-11678 GCA_041554035.1 Allomicrovenator sp.
CGTACTCATCCTTGGATATCAAGTCCTTTTCATAAAGGGACTTGAGTTCCGTCAGACGTTCTTCCGCACTGCCTTTAATTGGCGTCTCGGAGGGTTGGATTGCCGGGGCTTCCTCGACTTTGACGTTCATCGTTTCTGCAGCGGGCGCAAGCTCTGGACAACTAAACGCCACCCCACGGATTTGGTAGCGATTATCGTAGCAAGGCGGCGGGCCAGCGGAATGGGGTGGCTCTTGATCGTCTAACCTCACAAAGTTTGCCCCACGTTCTGCCGCGACTTTGCGTAGTCTTGCGTGAGCCAACTCATAGGTCCCTTCCCATCCATACAGTCCACAGCCTTCGCCATCGACCGCTTCGATCGGCCCCAATTCGACACAGTCGATGGCCGCATCGTTCTTTTTCACGACAACGTGTCGATTGGCTTGAAGGAATAATTCCTTTTCCTGAGCCGTCGGCCCCGTTGAGCCGCACGCCATAAGGGTAAAGGCGACGCCGAAGACAGAATACAGTCCGATTCTTGGTGGTTTCACATCGATCTCAAAAGTCGGTTTTTCATTTTCTTTAGAATCCGGGGTACTTCCGCCAAATCCGTTCGTTGAGTTCTTTGTTTGTGCTGTACTCGCCGATATCCCAATCCTTGAAGTCGTAGAGGTCGTCCGCAATTTCGCTGATGACCTCTTTCAATTCCAAGAGTTCGAGCCATTTGTCGGGAATGACGCTCGTGCCGTGCACAGCGCCAAGCAGGTTTCCGACGATGGCTCCGGTTGAATCTGAATCGCCATCATGGTTCACGGCCAAAATCACGGCGTGTTCGAAGTCTTGAGCGACCAACGCACAGTAGATCGATATCGCGAGGGCTTCCTCGGCGATCCAGCCTTGTCCCAACTGTGCAATGCACTCAGGGTGAGGGCGATTCGACTCGGCGAGCTCCTCGGCCATCTCGATGGCGCTCAAGGTTTCTTCGTGCTCGGGCTTTTCGCGCAAAATTGATTTGGCAGCGGCGAGTGCGTCCGGCAACGATTCGCCTTGGATAAGCATTAAAATCAAGATGGCCAAAACCCCACCGGTCAGTGCGCCGGTGGGGTGGCCATGGGTCAGCCCAGAAAGCTCGGTCCCTAAATCAAATGCCATTTGGTTCGGGCTATCCTGATTTAGGCGCGAAACAAAGAGCCCCACGGGTGCCATGCGCATCACCCCACCACAACCCTTGCTGTCATTTACGGCAGGCTCTCCGAGCCTTGTCATCGTCCGCAGCGCAGACAAACATGTATTGCCCGGTGCTCGCCGGCTATTTAGTTCCGGGTGCGTGGATAACCAGCCCCTTTCGTCCGAAGAACTGACCAAGGATTCCGATTTCTCTCCTTGAGTCTCTAACCACCGTAGATAGGCGTTGGCCATGACTCCACGGTAAGTCGTAATGCCTTTAAATGCCCCACGAACCCAACCCCGCAAGAGCCCTTCGGCCGTAAACAACGTCATCTGAGTATCGTCGGTAATCCTGCCCAGTCCACCATATGCTGGGGCGTATACGGTGATGCCATCTGGTCCAAACCGTTGAAGGATTTCGGTTCGTTTCATGAATTCGACGGGCGCCCCAAGGGCGTCACCCACTGCGCCACCAAGCAGGCAGCCGTGAAAACGTTCCCGCAAGAGCCCTGAATTTGAATGGCTTTGTGTGTTGGGCACTTAAAACCTCGTGTCATCGCAGGATGACAGAGCCAGAAAAATGGAGAGTACTCAATCAGAAAAGAAAATATCATGCGGATTTGGAGCTGGTCCACCAAGCTGGAGGGCTGAGTGAATAAGTTCCGCTTCAATGACGTCGTAGTGGCTTAATCTGATGGCCTTTTTTTGGAGCTGATTTGAAGTCGTTATTAATCGTGTCGTTCATCGTGTTCGGTGGTTGCGCAGCCAGCGGGCAGAGCAAAATCACAGAATCTCCGAAATGTGTTGAGGCGCCGACGAAGTCTTCCGAAACCACTGAAAAAGGAATCGCGCCAACAGTCAGCACGAAGACTTCGGAAGTCCGAGCGGATTGTGATGACGAGCATACGGTGGCAACGAAGGTCGAGGCGTTGCGAGCACGGCATGTCAGCGGTGAATTGAACGCCGACCAGCTCTACGCGGAGCAGGGGGCGGTCATTGATGGGGCATGCTTCAAATCGTACCTACCGACGATCGAGGACGACATGACCCCGATGGGCCCCGGCCCGGCGACACGTTTGCGCAAGTTGAAGTCGCTCTACGATGCCGGGATCGTCGACGAGGCCGAATACCAGGCCAAAAAACGACAGATCCTAGAAGTGCTTTGAACTTCAAAACCTCCAACCAGCCGTGATTTTTTCATCGAGCCGTCAAAAACGTTCAAATGGCGGGTTATCTCCCCCTAAAGATCATTTCCAGCCACTCGCAATCGGTTTGAGGTTGAGTGATTCCGCCGGATTTGTGGAGGCAGTCGTCAAAAAAATGACGCCCTTTTGATGTCGTCTTTTTCCTGTCTTAAGTGTTTGAAATGACTGTTTGATCGGTGCGGTCGCGTTCGTTGATCAGCACGGAAAATCCTCGGATTAATTTTAAGATGCCATTTTTAATGATCGCGTTACGTTGATTTGGTGCCGCATCCCACCTGTGTTTGGATCCCATTATACTTGGCGATCAGACGCCGTTGGGGTAATATGGGCTCGTCAAATTCCCCGTTCTTTTTCCTTGAGGTCAGAAGTGAAAAGCCACTTGTGGTTAGTGCCGTTTCTTGTTCTTGCCGTCAGCTGCAGCAGCAGCACGGAGTCGTCCCCCAATTCTACCGTTGAGGCGACATGCGTCGATGGCACCCAGAATGGTGCTGAGACCGATGTCGATTGTGGTGGCGCCGACTGTGGAGCCTGCGAAGCGGGATCGGCATGCCGAGGAACTCTCGATTGTGCCGAAGGTTCGGTTTGTAATGAAGGCACGTGCGGAGACGCGGTCGAGCCAGATCCAGGCCCAACTTGCACCGATGGCACCCAGAATGGTGCTGAGACCGATATTGATTGCGGCGGTGCGGACTGCGATCCATGCGCAAGTGGATCGGCATGCCGCGGTGAAGCAGATTGTGTCGCTGGTTTGTTATGCTCAGGCGGAGAATGCGTGTCGCCTCTATGCGGCGACGGCGTGGTCAATATGGGCGAAGCCTGTGACGCCGGATCCGCGAATGCCGACGGAGTCGCTGATGTATGCCGCACAGATTGTACACTTTCAGCTTGCGGCGACGGTGTCCGAGATACTGGCGAAGCCTGTGATGACGCAAACACGTCGGATGGCGACGGTTGTTCCGCAGACTGCAACACCGTTGCACACGGTTTCACCTGCACAGGTAATACGCCTGACGTATGTGCCTCCACCTGCGGCGACGGCCTGATTGCGGCTGGCGAAGAGTGCGACGACGGAAACGCCGACGCAGACGATGGCTGCGACGCTTGCGTCGTGGTCGCCGGATTTAGCTGCACCACGAATGACCCCAGCGTGTGTACTGCGGGTTGCGGCGACGGCATCGTTGCAGGTGTTGAAACCTGCGATGCAGCTGGCGAATCGGCCGACTGTGACGACAACTGCACGGTCGCGGAATGTGGCGACAGCACGACCAATATCAGCGCTGGCGAATCATGCGACGACGGTGGTGACTCAGCTCGCTGTAACGCAGATTGCACTCTTTCAACATGCGGCGACAGCTACGTCAACATGAGCGCTGGTGAGCAGTGTGATGATGGCAACAGTGTCAATAATGATGGGTGTTCGGCGGCCTGTCAGTCGGAGTATTGCGGGGATGGCGTCATCAACAACGCGACCGAAGAGTGTGATGACGGCAACACGGCCAATGCCGACGGTTGCTCGGCGACCTGCAACGTCGAGTGCGGTGCCATCCAGACGTTTTGCGGGGTTACCGGCGGATGCGTCGATGTAGAGACCAACGTTCTTAACTGCGGCGCGTGTGGCGACGCATGTGGTGCCAACGAGCTCTGCATGTCGGGTGCATGTGCATCTATCTGTGATTCGGTCGACTGTAGCGCGCTCGATAGTGTGTGTGAAACGGGTGTCTGCGTCTTGCAAAACGGTGTGGCGACGTGCACAGCACAGCCTGAAGCCAATGGTAGCATTTGCAATGGCAGCTCATTGAGCTGTGAGACTGCAACGTCATTTTGTCAGGCCGGCGCCTGTATTGGCGATGCACTCAGCGGTGCGGCCGCAGTCTGTCCATTGGAAATTCCACCTGTATTCTTGTCGCGAAACTACACCTCGTGGTCTGGCTCCGCCAATACGTTCTGGAGCCAAGGGTCCGCTGACTGCGGTGCGAACGAGGTTCTAACCGGGATGACCATCCGATACGGCGGCTCTTTCATGAGCTGGATCGGTTACGTCCAAGGGATCTGCTCGACGGTCAGCGTCAGTGGGGATACCTACCGAATGACCGAGCGTGGCGGCACAGCAGCCCTTGGTTATGGAGCGTCCGGGGGCACAGTATCTACTGTCCGTTGCCCCGCGAATACCGCCGTTGTCGGTTTTGGTGGACGATCTGGAGCGTCGCTTGACGCTCTAAGTATCCGTTGTGCCCCTTATTCGCTCACCGTTCAAAATAATGAACGAACCATTACTCGAGGTGCGATCAGCGAGAGCAGTATCGTTGGAAGCGGAGGCGGAGGAGATTTCGATAATGACTGCTTGTCGCCAAAAATAGCGCGGACCTTCCAATTCATTCAGTCACCGGGAACCTCGGGTTCGACGGGACTGCGCCTCGGATGCGATTCGATGTATCTCCCGGTGCGCTGACGCCGGTTCACGCGTAAAAAGGCCCGCACACAGGCTCGTGATGTGCGGGCTATTTTTTTGCTCGGTGATTACGCAGAGATTTCGATTATTATTTTATTTGAAATATACCCTTCGCATTCAGCGTGCACGAAGAGCCGATACGTCGAATCACCCGGGTCCGTAACGTCCAGTCCAAGCGGAATGTTGAAATAGCCCCCCATGGACGTGAAGTCCGCGTTTCGTAAGGACGAGTCTTCCCATGGCTCCTGCGGCGCGGGCGAGCGATTGATGCCGACGGCGTGATACTCGTAGCCATCGACCATCGCGTTCAGACTCTGCCGCGTAACGTTTCCCGTGGCCTCGTTTTCAATCACAATCTCGATCGCATCCTGGGGGTCTCGCCGCAACGCCCGCAGATCTTGGGGCGCAAACGCGTAGTGGCCAGCAACCACGAACGCCGGTAGCGCCTTGCCGCTGAAGAGGTCCGCACTGGTCATCGCGCCCGAGTAAGACAGCTGCAGAGGCCCGGCGAGTGCCAGTCCGCGGAAGTCATGCGAGCGAAGTGGGGTGCAGCTGAGAGTTTCCCACGCCGAATGATGCCCAAGGAATTCGTCATCGGACGTGGGTACGATCACGACACGAATGGTCTTGTCGTTGAGAGCCTCGACGCGGAAGCGTTCCATCGTGAGGGGAAGGTCTGCGAGGCGCACCACATGTTCGCCTGAGCAAAACACCGCGATTTCTGTCCGGGATCGTCCTTCGATGAAGACATCCCAAACGCGTGCTCGCAGATGGCGCGAGAATTCGATGGGCTCTCCGGGTTCGGCAATGATGCCGCGGGGCCTGCGGAAGAAATCAAACAGCCGCATCATCAGAACCCTTACGTAAAAGTTGCTACTCACACGAAAGCTAAGATTCTACCGCAGGTTAGATTAACACTGCTTCCCACGGGAATGCGCAACGTGTTTTTACTTGGTTGCAGCCATTCGCCAACCTCTCCGGCCGAATTTGAGGTCACCTCGAATATGCCGGTAGTCACGATATGAAAATAGCTCTTGTCGGTCGAAATTTCCGAGAAAACCGCGACGACATTGTTGATGCCGCACGGGTCGGATAAACCGTTTTTCAGCGAGATTCCGCTGCGCGGCTCAAGGCTGTCATCCAAGCAAATCCAGCCGCGTTTTTCGTTACTGTCACCGCTGAGCGTCGTGCTGGTAGGCGAGGGCTCAGTTTCCATGACATCGGCGAGCGCGCTCGTATCGGCATCGAGTTCCTGACACGAGGCCGTGAAAAGCGAGAACATTGCAACACAAGCTAGAGCAAAAACGGTGGTCGTTGGCTTAAACATAAGGTCCTAAAAAATTGGATTTGAACCATGCTCCTTCGTGTCTGGGCAGCTAGAAAGCCAGCACGAATTTGTCTACAGATCCGAATCGTCATCGAGGGCGTCATGTGGATTCACGGATTTGACGCCAAAAGTAAATCATCTCTCGCCTTCCATAATCTGCCCGGCGGACTAGACTCAAAATTCTAAATCAATATTTCGCGGAACTGGTCTGAATCCGGTTCCAAGATCCGGGGAATCCAATGAGAATGGCCTTCATTTTAATAGCTCTTCTGGGTGTCGGCGTGTCCTGCGCTGGCCCGCAAAATACACAGACGGATTCAGCCGCGGTGTCACCGTCGGATTCGCCCGTATACAGGTCTAAGACCAGTTCCGCGGAAACGGCGTAAACCATCGTTATGACGCCAAAATGGGTCGACGGCGATGTCTTTGTTGTCGACCGTGATTTTGTGAAAAAGGACGCCGTCAGCGACCGGCAGACACACGCGGCCTGTAAATATAATCTGGAGGTTGAAAAGACCGCAGAAGGTTATCGAATTCGCCAGTCTGGATTATTGCCTGGACCGCTGCCCATTGGGTCGTCAAACGAAGAGGTTAACGACTACTTTGGCCTGTTGACGTGTCTGGTTGGCGACATCTTGGTCGACGAAGATTTCAATTATGCGGGTTATGTTCCGGTTTCGTATCTGCCGAAAATCCGGGAGGCGATGCTTGTGTATTATGCGCAACCGCAATTTGAGGCAGGGCTTGGCGATCTGGTGGTCGAGGGAATGCTGAGCGAACGCATGATCGAGCAGAAGACGATGCGTTTGTGGGGACTTTTAGTCCAACGCTGGAAGGGCGCCTCGCTCGAGGTCCTTGATGGTAAGGTGGTGCCATGCGCCGACGGAACCCAGTGTCTGGACTTCACGTATGTCGAAAAACTCGACGCAGAGGCCATGGGTGCCGGCCTGAACGCCAAGGTTACGATTTCGAGCGGCGAGAATTCCATACACGTCATCACAAGCCTGGACAAAATGTATCCGGAATTTATGCAGGCCAATTCGGTGATCCGCGCCTCGATCGAACCGCCGGATGGGAAAGTCGTCAAGCTCGATGCGGTCGGTTCTGACACCTACCGAGTTACCAAGGTTCAGCAGGCGCCAGACGGCGTTTACGCGAACACGAATGGCTTGACCGAGGAACAGAAGTCGATGCAGGCCAAAAAGCTTCCTGAGGCGTTTTGGGCATGTGCCGCCCGGGGTCCCGGCAAAGGTAAATACCGGATCAACTTCAGTATCCGTGCAGACGGGACCATCAGCGACATCACGCCCCTTCGTAAATTACCGAGTGGCGTTAACGAATGCATTCAAGAGGTCATGAAAAAAGTGGTTTTTCCAAAGTTGTCCTCAGATTCGTTTTTGGTCATCACCATTGCCTACGAGAACGAAGCCCCCTAAATTTAGAGGTCTTTTTTAATCATCGCGACAAGCTGGTCCAGCGCAGCTCCCCATCCGTGTTCGAATCCCATGGCAGCGTGTTTGGTGCAGCCGGCTTCGTCGGCATGAATGACTGTTGCGGTGTAGCGGGTGCCTGGCCCATCGTCTTCAAGTTCGATCATCGCCGTGAACATGAACCCGTCTTCGTCGGAGTCGTTGCTTGGGCGGAAACCAGGTAGCAATGCGTTTGTCCAAACCAGCTTTTCGTTGGTTTTGATTTCTAGATAACAGCCAATATTCGGGAACTCGTCGCTCTCCGGCGATTGCATCGTGGTGCTGAAAGCGCCACCGGGTCGCAGGTCGATTTCACACGCAATGGTCTTCCAAGGCAGCGGGCAAAACCACGGCATCAGCAACTCAGGTTCCGTCCATGCTCGCCAGACCAACGCCCGCGGGACATCGACCGTTCGCGTGAAACTAAGGTCGAGTTTTGAATTGGGCTGATAGGTTTTTTTCATTCTTTTTCTCCGCTATTTGGTTGCGATTTAAGGTTCCAGAGTGAAAAAATTCACGGATAAATGTGGGAATCCGCAAGCATTTTTTCGACTGCACTCCAAACGTCAGGGTCGCGGCGTGCGCGTGCCATTTCGAATGCAAGATTGAAGGCCGCGACATAGGTTGCCCATTCTGCCTGAGCTGGTTGGATTTTGCCTGATGCGGCCAACCAATGAGCAACTTCCAACCAACTCCAAATCGTCGATTTACCTATGATGGCACGTGGGCCCGGAAAAGCTTCTCCTCGCAGACCTTCTGTCCAAAGCCTCACAGCCTCCCTTGTCACTCCGGCTCGTCGTGCAATCTCGGAAGCTGGAACAAGGTCGTCAGGTTCAATGCGCTGAGGATGGACGCCTCCGTCCACCGCGTTGCGAACTGCCGAAACGAGTGCGTCTTTGAAGGATGAGGCCTCGCGGTCAAACTCAAGAATAGGTGTCGTGCCCCGAAAGCAAAGTATCGCGTCATCGCAACCTGCTTCAAAAAGCGCGTTTTCGACTTCGGCGAGCGGGCGTTCGAACGGGCTCAAGATGAGCGAAAAATTGAATGCCTCAGCCATTATCGTCCTCCTTTTGGTGCGGACAGCGATCAACTACACGTCTCACTTGTTTGGCGTGCGTTTCTGGGGATTTTGGCGTCGACCAGACACTCATACGACAACCTTCGCGTGACTTTTCAGTGCAGAGCAGACGTCCCCACGCGTGGCCCGATGTCCCTGTCTTTTGAAACCGCCATCCCTTGGATTCCGCGTAACGAACGGCACTTTCAATTTCTTTATTTGGGTGCTTCGGTCGACCCACAACGGCTCTAGATTATCACTGTGTTGACATTTGTCAACGGAGTGGTTGTAGATGGCATGTTGTGCTCGAGCACTAGTACGTCAAATTACCTGAGTCATGTCGTACCAAAGTCTGGACCATAATGTCCTTGAACTCCGAGAATGACTTTTCATTATGGACCAGCCACGCCTCCCACGGACTTATCTGTTCGGGCTTAGATCCGAGTGCTTGATGCCCTAGAGCGCTAACATGAAGCACGCAGAAGCGAAGGTGCCACAGATCATGTTCGCCGAGATCCGAATCCGGTGTCAGGTGCTGACCGAGAATGGCCTCGATATGTGGACTGTATGGGAGTTCTCCGGTCTCCATGCGATGCTGCATACTCAAAATGAATGGCTGCCACATCTGGACCCAAAGCGTGCGTGCTTCCAGATTCCAATTTTGGAACCCATGCATGTTCTTAAACATTTGGCCTCCTAAATATTTCCAAGCTGTCGAATGGCCGAAGCCAGCGGTTCGATATGCAACATCACCGTCGCCAGTGGGACTGAGGCCCGATTCTTTTCACCAAGCTCGGTGATATCGTAGCCCATCGCCTTGATGGCTTTGGTGTAGTCCTCGATCGCCTGGGTTTTGCGAGGCAAAAACTTCAACAATTTCTCGCGTGATGGAAACAGGACCCGGTCTCTTCCGCCGCTGATGGAGGCGGTGGCCAGGGACGAGTGCGTTTTGGAAATGGACGAATAGACACGAAGGGACATACCTTTATCCATCTTCGTATTCATTCGAAACTCGCCAGGTGCCATCGGCCCCGAAATATCAAAAGTGACGGGTAAGTGCTCACAAAGCGCGATCACAAAACGGTGTTCCCGCATTTCGTCGGAGACCTCCGCGGTCGTGTAGGAGCGCGACGAACGTCCTAGAACGTACTCGCAGTACATCGCTTCGTAAGCATTGCAGTACTTCTCGACCTGGCGTCCAGCTTTCGGACGGACTTCGGTCACCGCTTCCAAAATCTCCTCCAGGCTCAGATCGCCACCCCATTCTCGCCGACCTACAATCGACACCACTCGGCCAGCGTTTGCGGCAGCCATCGTGCGATAGCGGGATAATTGTTCGCCGTTCTCGCCACCCAGTTCCACCTCGACATAGGCAATAAAACGATTCTCGCCATCTTGAATTTCGTAATCCGGCCGACCCACGGCGTCGTCAGCCGCGGTGTTTTTTGTTGGGAATAAAATGGACTCAGACGGCACACCAATTCGCTCGAAAAACCATTCCCTAAATTCTCTGATATTCAGCAAACCAAACAGATTTAGGTTTACGCGATTTTCAGGCGACGACACGACTTCATTGATGAAAATCGATTGGTCGTATTCGATCACAGGCGACTCCTCGGCTGATTGTTGAAGGCTAGTTCGCGATTGAAAGTAGGGGTTAATGATATCGTTTTGCCCCTCAAAAACGACTCCCATTCGGACGGCACCACCAAGATGTGCGATTCCGCTACGATACCTTGAGTCCTGCGCGTTGGGGTTGCAGAAGGCGCGGTCAACGTCCAAAAACCAATTTCCGGACTTCAGCTCGCGTACGCCGTTGTCTCGCATAAGCTGTAAGAGCGGCTCTACGGACGCGCTGTTTAGTAATCTGCGTGATTGGTTCAGGACATGAAGTCGAATCAGTTCGGTTTCCTCAAAAGAAGTCAGAAACTCCGAAGGCTGCATGGTGGGGCGAAAGTTGGTCATCGCGATCTCCTGTGTGCTGATTGCATTGAAACCATCCCATAACTATGCGACAGAATACGTCGCAGGACTGAGGGGGGTGCAGATGGGTCGACCAAAAAAGAATTACTCGCAGGCTGAACGTCTTTTGGAGATCTATGACATGCTTTGGCGCGGCACCTCGATTCGGGCTGTCGAACTCGCTGAGATCTTTGGTTTAAGTCGAAGGAGCTGTGAACGTGATTTGGCGGTGCTCAAATCGGTGTTGGGTCTGCGACTGGTCGAAGAATCCAAACTCGATCACAAAGTATTCAAGATTCCACGTGACCTGAAAGGAACGGACGTATCGCATGCGCAGGTCCTGGCGTTTTTATGCGGTGCAAAGGTCATCGACTTTCTCTCTGGTCCCAGTTTTCGCTTGGATGCTGCAGGGCTTGGGGAACTACTCCGGGCAAGTCTACCGAAGCATGCCGAAAGACTGACGTCGGCGAGGTTGCCAAACAAACTTCATGTCACGTCGGTCGGCAATAAAATGTATGCGGGTCAGGAGGACAAGCAGGAAACATTGGGCCAAATGACCCAAGCATTGCTTTACGAAAAACCGATTAAAGTGTCGTATCTGTCGGCGTCACGCGCCGCGGTTCAAGCCCAACCATTCAACCATTCGATCCACCCGCTTGCCATGGTGATTCATCGCGGAGGCGTTTATTACGTGGTGGATATCGTCAATGAGGATTCAAGTCATGACAGAAGGCTGATGGCTTTGGACCGGATAGAGGTCACTTTTTACGACCCCGCTGGGCCGATGTTTTTGTACCCGGATGATTTCGAGGTCGAACACTATTTTGAAGATTCTTTCGGTATTTTCACTGGCGAGACTTCTGAGCTTGTTCGTCTTCGTTTTGCTGCGCATTACGCCCAATATGTTGAGGAGCGTACCTGGCAATGTAGATGATCGTCGAGAAACGCGGAAAGTTGGACATGCCGCGTAGAAACGACAAACGGCGTCTTTTTTCACATTTCAGATTTTGAGGGGAAAATAAGTGCGCAAGAGCCGTGTTTCTTAGCGGGATCCCGGCCCTTGC
>JBFFMO010000054.1:0-11591 GCA_041554035.1 Allomicrovenator sp.
AACCCATAGAAAGTCCTTCCGATCGGGGAAAACTTGGTTGATAACCATAGCTCGATCCTTTAGCTCTTTCCCCCCTTCCGACCCCCCTCGGAATCAACTTTTAGAAACGGCGTATTGATGACGGAGATTTGGCAAAACGCACTTCATGAATTGAAGGAAAAGGTCAGCGCCCATACGTGGGACACATGGTTCAAGACCATTTCTGTTATTCAGATTGAAGCAGGAGTTGCCGAGCTCGAAGTGAGTGACGATTTCATCAAGGCTTGGATCGAGGATAATTACCTCGATTTGATCGGTGAAGCGCTGCAGACGGTCACGGAACGCAAGTGGAAGGTCTCGCTCCGCGCTCGTGGAGCCTCGGCTCAAAATGACGACGTCGCGCTCGATCTCTCATCGAGTCGCGTGGCTGCCCGTCAATCTCGAAGCACAGAACCCCTCGACCAACGCGATATTTTCGTCAGTCCACGACTGGATTGGCGAGAACGGGCGCTTGAGTCGGGAATGAACCCGAAATACACCTTTGATGAATTTGTGGTCGGTGGCTCGAATCAGTTTGTTCACGCCGCCTGCAGTGCCGTCGCTGCCAATCCAGCCACGGTTTACAACCCGCTCTTCATCTTTGGTGGAGTCGGTCTTGGTAAGACACATCTGCTGCAGGCCGTAGGGTGCGAAATACTGCGCCGCGACCCCACACAACGGGTGCTTTACCTGTCGTCCGAAGCGTTCATGAATCAGCTGATCACGTCGTTGAGAAACCGCGACATGAACTCGTTCAGAATGCAGTTCCGCAACGATTGTGACGTTCTGCTTATCGATGACATCCAGTTCATCGGCGGCAAAGACTCGACTCAAGAGGAGTTCTTTCACACGTTCAACGCGTTGCACCAGGCCGGAAAGCAGATCGTGATGACCTCGGACCGGCCGCCACGCGAACTGCCTGGCATCGAAGACCGGCTTGCGAGCCGATTTTCATGGGGCCTGATCGCTGACGTGCAGGTTCCATCGGTCGAAACGCGGATGGCGATTCTCGAGAAAAAAGCGGAAGCCGATGGGATTCCATTGGCAAAAGACGTCGCACTTCTGATTGCGTCAGCCATTCGCTCCAACGTTCGTGAGCTGGAAGGCACGCTGATTCGCCTTGGGGCTCAGGCCAGCCTGACGAGCACCCCACTGACGGTGGATTTCGCCAAAGAAATGCTTCGGCGGATGAACATCGAAGATGGGCGCCACGTGACGATCGATCGCATCATTAAGTTGGTGGCGTCTCGATTCGACATTAAACCCTCGGATATCAAGGGTGCCCGTCGTTCGCGTGATATCAGCATTCCTCGTCAGATCGCGATGTATCTCTCACGACTGCACACCGAAGACTCGTTCCCGCAGATCGGTCGTAAATTTGGTGGAAAAGACCACACCAGCGTGATGGCTGCTTGTCGTCGCATGGATCAAGAGATCACGGGTCGAAGCGATATCTCCGAAATCATCGCCGAACTCGAATCGCAGCTCCGCTGAGCTTCGCGCCCTCATTTACCGAAATAGCCATTTTGACTGGTGGTTCTGAGCGAGTTGCCGATACTTTTCGGCAAGAGCGTTCGGTGCCGCCACGTCTTGTTTGAGGCGCCCGAATCATGCAAATGAGCAATGAAGGTGTCAGATGAGCCAGATTACCTTGGGCAATGTTCAGATCGTGTTGGCGGGAAAGTTCGAGTCCATCGGCATGGAAGACGCGGAAGTCGCTCTACTTTGCCGCGGGGCTCGACTGATGAAGTCTGTGACAAAATATACCGAGTTGCTTGTTGCCGGGACTGACGCTCCGCCCAAGTTTAGGGAGAAGGCAGAGTTCCATAAGACTCCTGTCGTTGATGAATCCGGGCTCAAAGAGCTTATGGCTGGAACGTCCTTGTCGACCCTGCTCAGCTCCAAAGGGTCTGCTGTTCAACTTGCGGATTTGACGGGCTATCATGTCGTTATATCGGGGACCTTTGTTGGCAAAAGCCATGCACAGTTGAAGGTGCCTTTGGTGTCGATGGGGGCGCAGGTCTCGACGCGTATTTCCGCAAAAACGAATCTCTTGATTCTGGGTACCGACCCCGCGATGAGCGCCGTGGAAGCGCAAGATTCAGGGGTCGCATTCTTGAACGAGTCGGGTATTGCGGCGCTATTCGACGGAGCACCCCTGTCTGATTTCATCGGGGTCCGGTCTTCGACGCATGACATTAAGACCCGTATTCAAGACATTGTGTCTGCGTGCATGGAGGAGCTTCTTGAGATCAAGACGGGAGAAATATGGGAAGATAGGCTCTCGGTGACCCTTGAGCCCGACGGCCGCATTCGAATAGATCTATTCCATATGTACGGAACGCCACTGCACGAACACGTTCGTCTGGTGTTGCAGCGACAGTCCTGGCCAATCCCCCCTAAAGCCGTCTCGGTCGAAGTCCCTCTCACTTTCACGTAGCTTGATGTCTTTGAGGTCGGGAGCGCCTCTCACCTTGAATTTCCAAGCCGGTAGGTCGATACTCCACGGCGCCAAGACGTGGAAGAGTCATGACCAAACACCGCAGCCCGGACGAGCGTTCGGAGCAAATCCTTAACGCCGCACGAGCGTGTTTTCTTGATGAAGGCTACTTTGCCACCAAGATGGACACGATCGCCCGCGAATCGGGGCTGAGTAAGGGCGGCATCTATTTTCATTTCGAGTCGAAGCGGGATATTTTCTTGGCGCTGGTGCACGAGGAATATCAAAATTCGATGTCCTTCATCGACAACGTCGACGCCCAAGCCAAAGACATCACCGGGGTATTGCTCGAGCTCGCCGAACACTTCATGCAGCTTTTTGCCAGCACCGATCGGCCTCGTTTTATGGTCATCATGGGCGAAATGGCGCTCCGTGACGCGGAAGTGGCCAAGCTTCTCAGAGAGCTGCAACTCAACTATTTCAACCGGATCTCGGCCTTGATCGCTCGTGGAGTGGAAACAGGTCAGGTGCGTGAATGTGATTCCTACGGGGTCGCGATCGTCTTGAAATCCTTGCTCGACGGGGTGCAAGCCAATTTTGCACTCGGAATCGAGATGGACCTTGAAGCTACGATCGGTGCCGCGATGGATGTACTTATTAACGGTCTTATTCGAATCGACGAATGAAAGGAGAACTCATGCTTCAAAAACACGTGATGAGCTATTTTGATGAGCTAGAATCACTCAAAGAGATGAGCATCGACGCCAACAAAGCGTTCATGGACATCTTGGTGCTGGCTGTGATTGCAGACGGCGAAGTGACCGAGGAAGAGCTGGCTCAACTTGACGAAGAACTCCTTCGCCTTCCCTTCATCTGGGATAAGGACGTTGAGGCTGAAGTCACCCAGCACAGCTCGTTGACGCGCGAATTGCTTACCAATCAACGCGGTGAGCCCGGTGTGATGGAAGGCTTTCTGGATTCGCTGGCGCACCGCATCGACACTCAGGAATTGCGAGAAGTCGCGCTGCGTATGTTCATCGCGGTGGCTCAATCCGATGGTTTTCGTGAAGACGAAATGCAGATGTGCCACGCCATTGGCGACAAGTTCGGTTTCGACGGAAGCGCCATCGATTCCTTGATCGCCGAAATTGCCGAAACTCTCTAAGGAGCCCTCATGCCGTCATTTGATGTCGTGTCCAAAGTGGACGTTCAAGAAATCGCTAACTCAGTTAATAACGCGAACAAAGAGATTTCGACGCGTTTTGACTTCAAGAACACCAAGACAACCATTGAGTGGAAAGCCGACACCTCGACGATCACGATCACTTCGGATTCCGAAGGTCGTGTGATCGCCGCCTACGACGTTTTGCAGTCCAAAGCCGTGAAACGTGGGTTGCATCTGTCGACGTTTAAACCGGGCGATCTCAAGCCCATGGGCGGCATGAAGGTGCGTCAGGAGATTACGGTCCAGCAGGGGATTTCTCAGGAAATTGCCAAGAAGATCGTCAAGGATCTCAAGGACGCCAAGATCAAGGCTCAAGGCTCGATCCAGGGCGACCAGCTTCGGTATTCGGGAAAGAACCGAGACGACCTGCAGGAGGCCATCAAAGAAATGAAGGCCAACGAGTACGACTTGCCGCTTCAATACGTTAATTTTCGAGATTAATACGTGAAAAGAATATCTTACGCCGAGTTTTCGCTCCTACGCAGCGACTCGACACGTCTGTTGGACGTGCGAGAACCCCATGAATTTGCGCAGGTTCGGGTCAAGGGCGCCGAGGCTTTTCCGCTCTCGTGGATTCAGGACGGAAAAGTGCCTGAACAAGACGAACGACAATTATTCGTGATTTGCCGTTCAGGAGCACGAAGCCAGGTGGCTTCGCTCATCCTAGAGAGCAAGGGGTTCCCCGAATGTACGAATGTCGATGGTGGCACGTTGGCGGCCATGGCGCTTGGCGATGACCACGTCGAGTAGGCTCGACTAAGGTGCTGCTGGGGCCGCTTCGGCTGGAGCCGCTTCGGCTGGAGCGTGTTCGCCCGCGGCTGCAGCAGGATGTTCTCCTGCCGGTCCTTCATGGTGACCGCCCATATTCTGGGCAATTAGACTACCAATGGTCACACAAACCGCGATCATGGCGAGTCCGCCGACGATGCCGATTGCTGTTTCTTTTTTGATTCCAATTAAGCCACCGGACATGGTCATCTCGTGTGTTGAGGATACGCCGCAAAATTAATACATCAGTCAGGCGGGCGCAAGCCTTTATGCCGGTCTTCCGGCATTCAAAGCGTGCGCCCCGGGACCGAATCAGTTGCCCGAAGGAATCGTGACTTTCACGCCGTCTTTGAGGTCAACCTTGACGCCGTCAGCCGTGTCGACTTTGACGCCGTCTTTGGTGACTTCGACGTTGTTTGCGCCTTCGACTTTGACACCGTCTTTGTTGATTTCGATGTTGGTGCCATCATCTTCGGCTTTGACTTCGTCTTTTTTGACTTCAACAGTCGTGCCTTCGACTTTGGCCTCATCGACCTTGACTTCAACTTCGGTGCCTTCGGTTTCAACTTCCACTGCTGGTTTGTCACAACCAAGGATCCAAAGTGCGCAAAGTGCTGTAAGTAATCGAATTTTCATAGGTCATCTCCATTTTGCATTGTTTTGCGGGGCACTCTTATCAGCATTGGTAGGATTGCGAAACAAAAGTTGAGGGTGTGGCGGTAATGGTTCGTGATTGAGACGTTTGTCTGTCCGGTGCATCCTAATGCCTTCTCAAGGAGCCCGCATGTTTCTGCCATCCCTTCCGCCGCACGACTTCTGGCTCACGCTCGATTGCGCTGACTACTTTTTGCGGGAACAAGACCCTGAAGCGATCTACGAAAAGGGGTATGTGCGTCCGTTGAGCCTGTCGACACGCGATGTCCTCTTTGTCTCGAAGTTCAACGAGAATCCGGAAGAGCCGGGATTCGAGGTGTCGTTTCCAGGACAGGAACTCACCGCTTCAGAGATCGCAGAGGCCACCTCGCAGATCGAGCGAATCCTTGGGCTGAAACTGGACCTGCGCCCGTTGATGGAACAAGCCGTCGACGATTTCTACATGGGCGCGATGGTGCAAGACCAATACGGCTTTAAGCGCATCGCCGGCGCTTCGATCTTTGAAGACGCGTTTTCGGATATCATCAAATCCCGCATCTCTCACCGCCCCACCGCGAAGAAGATGGACCAATCGGTACGCAGAGCCTTTGGCACCCGATTTGAGCACGCTGGTGAGGAATATTTCGCCTATCCACGCCCCGAGACATTGGTGTCGGCTGAGCCTGCGTCTTTTCGGGAGTTCGGGATCTCGGAGCGAAAGGCCGAGTACATTATCGGCATGGCGACCCAGATCCATGACGGCACCTTGGATCTCCAAGCGCTGGAAGACATGCCTCCCACCGAGTTCTATTTCGAAATCCAGAAGATTCGCGGGATCGGCCCGTCAACGGCCCAGAACCTGATGTTGCATCGTAATCGGACCGACGCCGCTTTTCCCTCCCACATCATCAAAGGTGAGGAAAAGGGCCTGCGACGCTGGGTGATTCATACGTACGGAAAAAACCCGGCCGAAGTGAGCGACGAAGATTTCGAGGACCTGATTTCTGCCTGGAAGGGGTTTGAGGCCGTGGCCATTGAGTTTCTCTATTACCGATGGGTTTTATCCCAGCTCAAGAAAACCTGATGGCGGACGAGACTTTCGATTACGAGGCCCGACTTGATCTGATTCCGAACAAGCCTGGCTGTTATATCATGCGCGATCGGCGGGATCGCATCGTGTACGTGGGCAAAGCCAAAGACCTCAAAAACAGGGTGAAGAGCTATTTTTCGGCGTCCGGTGATACCCGTGCGTTTGTCCAGCGTCTGCCCAAGATCCTGAGTGATATCGAGACGATCGTCACCGCGTCTGAAAAAGAAGCGCTGATCCTCGAAAACACGCTGATCAAGGCCCATCAGCCTCGTTATAACGTCCTGCTCAAGGACGACAAAAACTTCATTTCGTTGCGGATCAACACCAAGGGAGAATGGCCTCGCGTCGAGGTCGTACGCCGTCAAACCAAGGATGGTGCGCGTTATTTTGGGCCTTATACCGGGGCAAAATCGATCCGCCAGACGCTGAGCCTGCTCAACAAATATTTCCAGCTCAGAACCTGCACCGACGCCGCCCTGGCCTCGCGCACTCGCCCCTGCCTGCAATATCAGATCAAGAGATGTCCCGGCCCCTGCGTGTTTGAGGTCGACACAGAGCTCTATGACCGACATGTGCGTGACGCTGTGTTGTTCTTGGAAGGTCGCGGAGACGAGCTCGTGAACCGACTCAAAGAAAAGATGTACGAAGCCTCTGAGGACATGGAATTTGAACGGGCGGCCAACTACCGAGACCAAATTCTCAGTGTCTCCAAGGCTCTCGATCGCCAATCTGCCGTCAGTGTCGAGATCATTGACCGAGACGTTTTTGGCTACCATCGCGAGGGCGATCGGCTGACCGTTCAGGTGATGTACGTTCGCGGCGGAAAGCTCGAGGGCGTCAAGGCGTTCAGCTACAAGGGGCAGGAGTTCCCAGACCATGAGCTCATGTCGAGTTTCCTCAACCTCTATTATGCTTCGGGTTCTTTTGTGCCCAAAGAAGTGCTGGTTCCGATCGCGTTTGATGAGGAAGAGTTTTCGGCCTTCGAGGAACTCCTTGGCGACATGAAAGGGCAAAAAGTCAGCGTCTATTCACCCCAGAGAGGCGCAAAAAAGCTACTTGTCGAAACCGCCAACGAAAACGCCAGAGTCTCGTTCGAAAAAGAGCACGACAAAGATGAGCGAACTCAAGACCTTCTCGAAAACCTTCAGAATCGCCTGGGGCTTAGAAATTACCCCGAGCGCATCGAGTGTTATGACATCTCGAATCTGCAGGGTAAACAGATCGTGGCGTCGATGGTGGTCTTCGAAGACGGGATCCCCAACAAGGCTGAGTACCGGCGATATAAGATGAAGGAAGTCACCTCACAGGATGACTTTGCAAGCATGCGGGAAGTTTTGAGCCGACGATTTGCGAAAGTCGCCGACGGCACTTCAGGCGCACCAAGCCTGGTGGTCGTGGATGGTGGAAAAGGCCAGCTCGGTCAGGCGTCGACCGTGTTGCAGGATTTGGGTTTGCATGAAATCGACTTGATTTCTCTGGCGAAAAGCCGAGTCGACAAAGTCGGTTTTGAAGACGAGGAGATCACACGTTCCGCGGAGCGAGTATTTTTGCCCGGCCGCAAGAATCCGGTGGTTTTGAAGCAGAACAGCGCCGAACTCTACCTTCTGGAGCGAATTCGCGATGAAGCTCATCGTTTTGCCATCACCTTTCATAAGGAGTTGCGTCGCAAAGCCTCGATGAAATCGGTGCTTGATGATATCCCCGGAATTGGCGCAAAGACGCGCAAAGACCTTTTAAAGCACTTTGGTTCTCTCAAAAAAATCCGCGACGCTTCTCTCGCAGAATTGGAAGCGGCGCCGGGCATTGGGCCCAAGACCGCTCTCGCAATCCATGAGTTCCTGAATGACTGATTCCTTGAATGAAGCCCAAATCATCGCCCATTGTGCCACGCGCAGCGTCCATTGCGTTGAGGCCCAATTGGATACCGGAGTATGGGTCTTGAAATTCGAGCCGCTGCCTCCGCCTGCGGTTTTGCATCGGCTTGGCATCGAGTTGAAAGAGCTCGGTGCGCGTTGGACGACGGTCGAGGTCGCCTCATGAATGTCGCGCAGCAAATAGAGGCGATCACTGCCGAAATGCGGGCTCACGAACGGATTGTCGTGGCTTTTTCTGGTGGGGTCGACAGCGCCGTCGTGGCGGCGTTGGCCTTTCGTGCGCTTGGTGCAAACGCGCGTGCCGTCACGGCGGTCAGCGCGACTTTGGCCGGGCGTGAGCTCGACGAGGCCGTGATCATTGCGGGCGAAATCGGCATTCCGCACGAAACGATGCGCTTTTCAGAGCTCGATAACCCCAAATTCACTGAAAACACGTCTTCACGCTGCTTCTTCTGTCAGTCGATGCGCTTTGATCATCTGCGTGTGATTGCCGATCGATTGGGTACAGACGTGCTGGCCTCTGGGACGAACGCCGATGATGTGGGTGATGACCGGCCCGGGCTCGCAGCCATGGAAGCCCGCGGCATCTACCAGCCCTTGCTCAAACATAACGTGTCGAAGGCCGGCGTTCGTGAGTTTGCGCAGTTTTTGGGTCTAAGTGTCTGGGATAAGCCTGCAGCGGCATGCCTGTCATCGCGCATTCCTCATGGGCAAGAGGTGACCTACGATCGCCTGAAACGCATCGAACTTGCCGAAGAAGTCCTGCACGGTTACGGATTTCGGCATTATCGGGTCCGAGATCATGAAGGTTTGGCAAGAATCGAGGTGGCTATCGAAGAGTTGGAGCGGATCTTTGATGCTTCGATCCTGCCCGCCATCACCCGAGAAATCAGGTCCGCGGGCTTTCGTAGAGTCGCGATCGACCTGTGTGGCTACCGTGCTGCAGGCCGTCAATAAGGCCACACTTGCGGCTCGTCGAGTGCAGGCCTAGAGTGCCTTATTAGCCAAGGAGCCAATCATGCGGATCAAATCAGCCATCCTCGTCGTTCTCTTTGTTTCAACACCAGCGTGGGCTCAAGACGCCGCGCCGGAGACCGAACCCCCCGCAGAGCCTGCCGTGGTGATCGCCGCCCCGGCGATCGAAAAGATGACCTTCGTGCTTGATGGCGATGAAAAGCCTCAACGAAAAGCGCTGGAAGCCTCGATCGAAGACACGATCGACGACATGAATTTCATCACACGTCCGATCGCTCGAGGAAAACTCAAAAAATCGAACGCGATCTTCAAGAAAATCACGTTGGTGGTGGCCGACGACACGGTCGAGATTCAGCTTGATTCACGCAAATCCATTCGCACCAAAAGCGACGGAAAAGACGTCACCAAATGGAAACGAGATGACGGGGATGAATTCAAAATCACCCAGAAACGCGAAGCCAACCATATCACCCAAGTCTACAAGGGTGAGGATGGCAGCAAGACGATCGACTACAACCTGTCGTCGGATCACAAGAAGTTGACCATGATCATTCAGGTCAAAAGCTCCAAGCTGCCCAAACCACTGACTTATACGCTCCGATACAAAGCAATCTGACGGAAAATAAAATGGCCATCGACTACATCGCGAAACACGAGGAACGATTCCTCGAAGAACTCAAAGAACTTCTGCGCATCCCTTCGGTTTCGACCGATGCCGCCCACAAAAAGGACGTGCATGCTTGCGCGGACTGGCTGGTGGCGCACTTCAAAAAAATCGGGATGCCCACGGTGGAGCTCCACGAGACTCCCGGTCATCCGATCATTTACGCCGAGTGCCTTAATGCCCCGGGGAAGCCGACCTACCTGATCTACGGCCATTACGACGTTCAGCCGCCCGACCCCTTGGAGCTCTGGGATACCCCTCCTTTTGAACCCACCGTTCGGGACGGCAAACTTTTTGCGCGTGGTGCCACCGACGATAAAGGGCAGATGTTCGCTCACGTCAAAGCGTTGGAGGCTCATTTGGCCAGCGGAGGTCTTCCGGTCAACGTGAAGGTCCTGATCGAGGGTGAAGAAGAAGTGGGCAGCGTGAACCTGGACAACTGGGTTGAGACCCACGCTGAGCGCCTGAAATGCGATGCTGTGTTTATTTCTGACTCGTCGATGTACGCAAAAGGTCTTCCAGCGATCATGTATTCGTTGCGAGGACTGGCCTATTTTGAGATCGAAATCACCGGTCCTTCACACGACCTTCATAGTGGTCTCTACGGTGGAGCGGTTCCCAATCCGATCAACGAGCTTGGTAAGATCATCGCTGCGCTTCAAAACCCCGACGGTACCGTCGCGGTGCCTGGATTTTACGATCGGGTTCGTGCCCTTGAACAGGTGGAGCGCGATGGTTTTGCGGCGCTGCCTTTCAAAGAGAGCGAGTTCAAGGCTGAGACCGGCGTGAAGGGCGTTCAGGGCGAGGAGGGTTACACGACTCTTGAGCGCACATGGGCTCGTCCAACGTTGGACTTTAACGGCATCATCGGTGGATTCACCGGTGAAGGCGCCAAAACGGTGCTTCCTTCTAAAGTTCGGGCGAAGTTCTCGTGCCGTTTGGTTCCCGATCAGGAACCTGGCGAGATTCAGGAAATGGTGGCGGCGCATATTCGCAGCATTGCGTCACCCAATGTGAAGGTCGACGTTCATTTTCATCATGGCGGGCGTCCCGTGATTACCGAGCGCGACCATCCTGCGGTATTGGCCGCCATGCGCGCGCTCAAGAAATCATGGAACACCGATCCTGTCTTCATTCGTGGTGGCGGCTCCATCCCCGTCGTGGCGACGTTCTCCGACGTGTTGAAAGTGCCCAGCGTCCTGATCGGGCTTGGTCTAAATGACGATCGTTTGCACAGCCCGAACGAAAAATTCGACCTCGAAAATTATTACGCCGGCATTCGCACATTGACCTATCTCTGGGATGAACTGGCTTGAAATTTCTTGCACTGCTTTTTGTTTGTTTCGCGTCTTGCGACTCGGGCTCCCGATTGCCGGCCGAGGCGCCACCGGAGCCGGACTCCGACGTGATCCGCCTGAGTGATCGAACGGCGGCGCGCTATTTTTATTTTGGCGAGGCCGGGGTGACCGCAACCAACGATTTTGACGCCATCCCTGAGCTTGCCCGAGTCGGAGTATTTGTCTCGGTGCCCGGCAAAACGAACGTGAAATCGCTTGATGAAAATCTGGTTTGGGCGGTGTCTGAAGACGCCGAAGGGCGCTACGCCCGAGTTGAACCGCGGGTTTCTGTGGCTCAGCGCGCCTACATCACCCAACGAAGCGTTGCGCTGGGGCTCTCGGTCTCTGAGACGGCAAGTGTGCTGATGGAGGCCACTCCCGGGTCGCAGGCACTTGAGGAAGAAGCTGCGCTGCGATTGAAGGCTGAAGAGCGGTTTGGAGGTCCTTCGCCGTTCGAGCGTGCCGGGATTTCTCCCGAGGAGCTGATGCGCAAAAGGCGGAAACGCCGAGCTCAAACTCAGATCCCGGAGCCCCGCGATTTTGGTCTTGAGTCGTCTCCTCGCCATT
>JBFFMO010000055.1:0-11411 GCA_041554035.1 Allomicrovenator sp.
AGGAAGAAAAGACCGGGATCGTTCCGAATCTACTTCTGTCGACCGGGATTGAGCAGATCTACGAAGGCATCACTATCGCAACGATTCAACCCAATGATGCACTGCAGCCACTCATCTATGGCTCAGCCGGCAATCTGGTCACGGCCTTCTACGACCATAACGGCAGGCGCGCGATCTTTGACGGTGGTTTCACTCGGCTTTACAACAAATGGGATACGGCCGGCACCGGTCGTTATGTCAAGAATGCCGCAGCATGGCTGGTGAATGCCGAGCGATTTGGTGATGCGGTCGTCGCCAAAAAGGCAAACGCGGTGAAGTAGGTTCTCTGAGGGGGGCCGGATGAAATGGTCTCAAATTTCTGAGGCCATTTTTGTTTCTTGCCCGCACACTCAACGGGTATGCGCATGTGCGGCAGTGTAGGTCGCTGGCACGCACGTTGCTGTTCCATTAAGTAGCTAATTTTTTGGGACACCGTGTCGATGACACGGGTGGAGGCAAAATGAAATTGATAAACCCATTTGAACTATTCTCAGCACTTAAGCGCACCAGCCGTGCTGACGGCCCCGCGGATGTTCGGGTCTTTTCCAACGGGAGTTTCCTCTACGGCTCATACGGTCATGGCCGCGAGCAAATCATCGACCTACGCGCCCTGAAGCCCGGCAGTCTCGAACAAATGTGGAATGAATTCGATGGGGCGGCGGTACTCGCGAACTTGAATTGGAGCCCCGGCGAGTGATCAGTTTTGAAGCAACTCTTCAGCGGCGTCTCTTGTCTTTGATGTGACGCGCGCCCCGCCCAGCATTCTTGCGATTTCTTCGATGCGTTCCTCGGCACTGAGTGGCCGGATGATGGCTTCAGTCTTCCCGGCTTTCTCGACCTTCTCGACCAGATAATGGTGCTGACCACGACTCGCAATTTGCGCCAAGTGGGTGATGCAAATCACCTGATGGTCAGCCGCTGTCTCAGCGATTTTCGCGCCGACCATATCTGCCGTCGATCCACCGATTCCTGTGTCGACTTCATCAAAGACGTAGGTGGAAATCGAGTCTCGCTCGGCCAACACACCTTTTATCGCCAACATGATGCGCGACAACTCGCCGCCACTGGCCACCCGTTGAATCGGTTTTGGCGCTTCTCCGGCGTTGGCCGCCAAGAGGAACTCAATCGCGTCCAATCCGCGTTCGCTGAGCGTCGCAGAATCCACAGTCGCCGGGATCTCTGCGGGTTCGAATGACACATCAAGCCGAGCGTTAGCCATATTTAGTTCTGCCAGTTCTTTTTGCACCGACCGAGAGAGCAGAAGCGCTGCCTGACGACGCTCCGAGCTGAGTTTTTTGGCGGTCTCGAACGCTGATTCTTCCGCTTTTTTCAATTCGGCTTCGATTTCACTTCCTCGCTCTTCCGCATTTTCGAGCCGATGCAACTCGGCGCGCATCGAGTCGGCTTCCTGCAGAATCGAGGCGACGTCCACGCCGAACTTTCGTCGCAAGACCTTCAGAGTTTCGAGTCGGGCCTGAATCGAGTCGAGACGCCTTGGATCGGAATCGACGCTTTCATTGTAGATCGTCAACGAATGCGCGACGTCGTCGACCACACAAATGACTTCGTTCAACTGGTCAATGAAAGGCTGCAATGACTCGTCGTACCCGATGACTTTCGTAAGCGCGGCCACGGTCTCCCCAAGCCTAGAGCTTGCCGAAGACTCGCTGCCGTAAAGAAACGATTCAGCGCGCAAGGTGTTGTCGACGATTTTTTCTGCGTACTTCAAAACGTGCAGTTCACGCTCGAGTTCGTCGTCTTCGCCCACCTTGAGTTGTGCGGAATCGATCTCCTGCAGTTGGTAGCGCAAGAAGTCGATTCGGTTGATTCGTTCACGGACGTTATCCCTCAACGTCGCAAGCTCGGCACGCAGCGTTCGCACTTTGTCGAAACGCTCACGCATGACTGTCCGCAGGTCGCCAAGCACGGCGTATTCGTCCAAGACCTCGAGATGACGGTCTGTATTCATCAGGCTGATGTGTTCGTGTTGGCCGCTGATGTCCACGAGGCCACGAGTGACGGCAGCCAGGGTGGACAGGGTTGTCAGGCATCCGTTGACGAACACCTTGTTTCGACCAGAGCGGCTGACAATGCGACGGATCAGCAATTGGCTTTCGCCGGATTCAATTCCGAGCTCATCCAGCAGGCCCGCGACTCTTCCTCCGTCATCACCGAGTTCAAAAATCCCCTCGACGACCGCATGATCCTCGTCCGTCCGGATGACGTCGGTGGTCGCACGCCCGGCGAGGAGCAAATTCAAAGCGTCAATGACGATGGATTTGCCGGCTCCTGTTTCACCGCTAAGGACCGTGAGGCCGCGATGAAACGGGATTTCAAGTTTGCCAATGATGGCGAAGTTTCGAATGACCAGATGTGACAACATACAATTTCCCGCATCTATGTTCAGTGCTGTATACTGAACATTCGTCTACTGAACAAGTACTGAACAAGCGTTTTGTTTCATCCACGGTTCACGTTATCGGTCATTCGCGAAAAAAGTTGCGAATTGCTCTTTTTGCCATCCATGCGAATCTAAATCCCGTGAGTCAGAAATTCGAAATCGCGCGGTGGGATGCAAAGGGGATTGCCATCGCCCTCGTTGTTATCTCTTTGTGGGCCCTGAGTCTGGTGGTGCTTCTTCAGACGCCGATTTCGATGCCACTGATTGTGTTGGGAATCCCGCTCCAGACCTTTCTTTATACCGGGCTTTTCATCACCGCTCACGATGCCATGCATGGCACCGTTTCGCCTAAATCACCTCGCCTGAACGCCGTTATCGGTGCGTTGGCTGTCGGATTATACGCGCTGTTTTCGTACCGGAAGTTGTTGGCGTCGCATATGAGCCACCATGCGCACCCTGGCGCTCCTGGTGAGGATCCAGACTTTCACGACGGAAAATCGTCGGGGTTTTGGTCCTGGTACGCCCACTTTTTGTTTGGTTACGTCACCGTCTGGCAGATCTTAGGAATGGCGTTGGTGTTCAATCTTTTGCAACACGTGGTGGGTTTATCCGTCGGCCATTTGCTTCTTTTCTGGGTCGCCCCGTCATTATTGTCGACGATCCAACTCTTCTATTTTGGGACTTTTTTGCCCCATCGCGGCCAGCACACGAATCGTCATAATGCGCGGTCAAACGCCTATGGGACCATGGTTTCGTTTCTGACTTGTTATCATTTCGGCTACCACCACGAGCATCACGAGTATCCCTGGGTGCCCTGGTGGCATCTTCCGACTGCGCGTCGTGCGGCACTTATTTCAGAAAAACCCAGAGCATCGTTGCCATAATCGCGATGACGACCAGAGCTGTGAAGACGACGGCTGCTCTGGAGCCGTGTGCGTGTTCGTCGCGAGGATCGGCGATGGGTGTGACGGGCTCATTCGCGGCGAAATTAAGAACTGGCTCGTCTTCGGTGGCCAATTTCTTGCTCTTAGAAAAGATCTGAACCGGTGGGGCCTCGCTGTCTGCGAGGTAGTCGATTTTTGGATGGCCAAGCGGAGGCGTGTGGAGCGCGGGGGCTGGTGTTTCGTGGCGTGTTTTTTCGGCCACCAGATCTTCGGTGTCGATCGTGTCTCGGTGGTTCAGCCAACGCCGAATATCCTTCGAGAACTCTGCCGCGCTTTGGTAGCGGTCGTCGGCTCGTTTTGCCAGCGATTTTCCGACGATACGCTTCATGATGCGATCGATTTCGGCGGGCAAGGCCGGAGGCTTCTGGTTCTGATGCGCAAGGATGATGGCGTAGGCGCTTTCTCCCTCAAAAGGCAATTTACCCGCCAGAAGTTCGTACATGATGACGCCGGTGGAGTAGAGGTCCGCTCGGCCGTCGACATCGGGATTCAGTCCCTGTTCTGGGGCGATATATTCAGGTGTTCCATAAATCTTCCCGACGACGCTCAAATACGGGTCGGACTGATGTCCACTCGCTTTCGCGATTCCGAAGTCGAGAATTTTGACGACTTCTTCTCCGGTCTCTTTTCGGTGAAAATAGATGTTTTCGGGCTTGATATCGCGATGGACAAATCCGCTTTCGTGCACCGCCCGAAGACCGGCAAGAACCTGCAAGATGATTTCGGCGACTTCCCGGGGAGTGAATCTGCGCGCATACATGCGGTCAAAGAGTTCCTCACCTTGGAGCATTTCCATCGCGAGAAAGGCATGTTTGTCTTCGGTTTCACCGAACTCGTAGACTCGCGTCACATGAGTGGAACGGATGGCCCGAGAAATCTGGGCCTCACGTTTGAAGCGTTCGGTGATGGCCCAATCATCCAGATACTCGGGGGCAATCACCTTCAGGGCCACCGGCCCCAGCCGCTTGCCGTCGGGCATGATCCGCTCGGCGCTGTACACTTCGCCCATCCCGCCAGCGGCAATGAAGCCAAGAATTCGGTACGGCCCGAAGCTGTTTCCTGGCAGGAGCAGCCTCTTGATGACGCGCTCGTCCTGAATCTTGGATTTTTGCGCAAGTTCCTCAAGAGACGAGGCCTCAATCACTTCGATTGATTCCTCCTCAAGACTGAGGAGCTCGGGAGGTAGCTCGATGAGCGTGCTCTTCAACATCACACCACTTTTGCGCGTTGGGTCTTAGGACGCTTGCAGTATACTGAACACGGGCTTTTTAGGCCAGTAAAGCCAGCAAACACGATGTGCATATGATGTTTTTGGACGAATCACAGATAAACGCTCGCCGTCGGCAGGTTTATATTCAGCGAGTACGGGCGGCTATTGAACGAATTCGGGTCATCGATGGCATCAATGCCATTGGACTTGCGGAGGATTTGGTGGGGAGTTTTGACTTCGCGCTTCGACACCACCTCGCCGAGTGGAGTCGAGTCGCGCTCAAGCCCCAGCTTGGCATCGGCACGCAGGAGTGGATTCGCATTCGCGGGCGGGTCGCCGAGCGTTCGAACGTGGCGATGCCCGGTCCGGACGACGAGTCATTCGATATTCTGGTCTCATGTTGGTATCGATTTTTGATCGCATCGCAGCCGGCAACTCCCGTCCTGGTTAAGCGCGGGGCCTATGAAGTGCTCACAAGTACCGATGAAGAAGGGTTCTTTGACGCGACGTTGGCAGCCCAACCCAGTCTAGGCGACGCGGATTTCCAAACCGAGATTGATCTTGGTGAAGAGGCCACAGTTCGCGCCGAACGCGTGACCGGGAGATGTCTGGTACCTCATCCCGAGGCCCATGTTGGCGTGTTGGTTGACGTTGATGGTCTGATCCTGAACCACCCCATCCATCGCTTCTCGCAGTGTTTGGGCGAAGTCATTTTGGGTGAAGTGCAGCGCTTGCGACCGCCGCTCGACGGTGTTGACCGTTTTCTTCAACGCGTCCAACAAGGTGCGACTCGCCCCAATCCCATCTTCTATTTGAGCAACGCTCCGCGCCATTTGAGCAAACATCTTGAGGCGGCGATTCATTATGCAAAGTTTCCGGAAGGCTATCTTCAACTGCGCGACTTTGACTTCCGGCTGCGTCAACTGACGACGGAGCATGTCAACGTCGTCGAGATGATGTTGGCGCTCGATCTCATCGACCAATTCCCGACCCTCCCCTTTGTGTTTGTCGGAACGAGCCGTCGCGCCACTTTCTATGAACCCTTGATTAACGCCCTGTGCCATCGCCTCTCTGCGGTCTATTTGATTGGTGAGGAAGGTCTCCCGGACAATATCCGCATCCTTTCCGAGGAGCTCGGAGTCGAGTGCGTATGCGGCAGCGCAGACCGCATCTTGATGCATCTGGTTCAACGGGGTTGGTCCAATGCGTAGGTGGTTTATCGTTTTGGTGTTGCTCCTTTTGGGGTGCGAGCCGAAGGGGTGTGAGACCGAGACGCCATCCAAAATCACCGCTCTGAGCTCCACCCGTTGGGTGCCGGCAACCGCGAGTAGCGTGGTGCTAACGAGTCGATTGAAAAGTCTTCTCGAAGTCTCCAAGGCTATCGTTGGACGTCTCCCGGACCATACGCGATTCCCGCTTGCGCGGCAGGAGTGGCGACGCGTCCTAGGGTTGGATCCCCTCGATGAAAAGAGCTGGGCCCTGCTTGGAGTCGATATCGCCGGAAACGCCACCGCGTTTGAGGACAAAGGTTATTGGGTTGTTCACGCACATCTGGTGGCCCCGGACACCTTGGCGCAATGGATCGATGCGCGACGCATGGCGGGAACGTTTGAAGTCAACGTGGTCGATGAGCATGGCTGGAGCGTCACGCGCTTGAAATTACCTCAGGGCGATGACGTGATGTCGATCGCGATTCGCGACACGGACGCGCTCTTTATGCCTGCGAATCGCCTTCAGCCCGGCCAGAATCAAAAGATCGACCGGTTGGAAGCGTTTCAGAAATTGATGATCATGCCCCAGGAAAACCGGTACGAGAACCTGACCTGGGCACGCCAGTTTGCCGCTGAATTTGGAACTTCGACGGTGGCGGGTGCGATTCAGCCGTCCATGTGGATGCCCGAAACCTACGGAGTGGGCCAGGCTGCGTCGGTTTTTCAGCGTTTGAGAAATCAAATGGGCCCGGTGGGTTTCACGGCCAGTTTTGCGCCGGAATCGGGTTTTCTGGAATTGGATTTGATGTCGCGCGCCGACCCAAGGGAGCCAACATTTGTGCGTGAATTGGTGGGGGCGAAGGGCAAACCGCCCGTCGTGGGTGGGCTTGTGGATCCGGGAGTTCTCGGGGTCGCGCGACTCTCGGTTCAACCGCGAAAATTCTACGACTTATTGCGTAGCCTGCTGCCGCCCGAATCCCGCATCGAATTGGACGGATGGATCCAGAGTATGGACGCCGCACTCTCCATCGATCTTGTGGGCGACATCATGACGAACTTGAACGGTCATGCCATCGCCGCGATTTATGGATTTGAACCGGAAGTCCTGCGCTTGGATAATCCGACGCTGGCATTCGATATTTTGACGCTTCGGGCAACCCGAGAAGCGGTGTTGATTCCGATCGCGGATCGACAGCGCATGGAGCGGGTCTTGGATGCTTGGACTCAAGCCTCCAAAGGAAAGTTGAATCGCCAACCTTCGGGGGACACAATTCAGTATGCGTGGCTGGAAGATGGTGCGCTTTCGTGGGCTCTGATTCTTGGGCGCGATCATGTGGTCTTCGTCGACTCTACCGCCGCATTTGACCATGCGATTGCTTACGAAAGGTCGGCGCGACCGCTGGATGGGACCCTGATCGAAAAAGGTCTCCCGGTCCTTTTTGAGGAGGTCGATCGCTCCGGGCTTTACCTTGATACGACCAGTCTCTCGAACTTGCTCGCAGAAGCCGGAAACGAGAAGCTCGCCGCGTACGTGCGGCCGTTTCGCTCGGTGATTATCACTTCAGACATGGTTCGGGCGACCAATCATATCCGCATAAAAGCGTCGTTGTCTCGATAGTCTAGAAGCGCGTTATCTGCAGATCCTCCTCGAACGAGCACACATCGTCGTAGGTCGGACAACGCGCGAAAACACCCTGCCCATCGCCGTGAATCCCACGCAAAAAGAAGTACACGTATCCGCCGAAGCGCTGCTCGAAGGACTCCCGGTCGCGAAGCCCATAAAGTCGCGCTACGGCAAGCGAATAGAGCCTCGCCTGCAGGTCGTAATTCAACGCCACATGAGTCTCGAGAGTGGCCGGGTCGTACGAAGGAAGCGTGTCTGTCTTCCAGTCGGCAAAATAGACCTTGCCGTCGACCTCAAAAAGCAGGTCGATGAAGCCCTTAATCCATCCGCGCTCGATGCTGAACGTGCCGTCCGGGAGACCTTCTTTTAGAGACGGATGGGACGTTTCAGGAATGGGGAAGACGAACTCAACCTCTCTGCGTTCCCGCGATAAATCAGCCACGCGCGAACGCGTTGACGGCAGCGTCATGGGTGTAGTGAGAGTCTGATAGACCAGGTAGAGCGCGTGCGGTTTATAGACAATATCGATGGCGAATTTACGATGGTTATCTTCAAAGATCTGGTCGATCTCGGGAAGGTTGCACCATTCCTCGAACGGGATATCCGCCGCCGATGAGAACCGGGAGTCCTCGAGCAAGGCATGCATAAAGACTCCCGGACCTGTTCCGCCTGGGAGCTCCACATCTTGGCGCCAAGCATCGGGCTGCTCGGATTTCTCGGTCTTGAATTCCTCCATGTCGACGGCCGTACGATACCCACCTTTGGCTTGTTTCATTCTGGAGTATGAGCTCACAACCAATGGTGTTCCGCGCAGTGATTGATAGGACCGGGAGACCTCTGTTGTGGTGCCGGTTGTCTCCGTGATTTCGTAGTGGACGCCAACCGAACGGCCGCCTGTCGAGGGGGCCTCGCTGGTGTCGGGAGAGATCTCCCGGACCTCAAACAGCCCAGCTTCGAGGTTTCCACGCATCTGCTGAAGGCGGTCGTTGAGTACGGAGTACGTGCCCGACAACTCGTTGCAGTCGCGTTTGTCAAAGTAAGGCAGGTAGACCCTCGCCCGCGCCCTGGTGACCGCGACGTAAAGCAACCGGGAGTTCTCGTCGCGGGTTTCCTGGCGCGCGGCGTCGATGGCCATGGGATGCATCGGGGGACCGATATGTTTGATTCGTTTGTCATGGATATGCATGTCCACGAAGTCCATCCAGCCGTTCCAGAGGCCGCCAAAAAGGAAGACCACGTCGGCCTCAAGGCCCTTGCTCTTATGCATCGTCATGACCTGAACGGCCGCCTTTTCGCTCTCGAGCCGCTGGATATTCTTGTCCTCACCTTCTGGGGCATCGCTTTTGGTGACCCATTTTTGCAGGCGTTGAACGAGTTCGCGCATGTCCAGATTCGAGGCGTGCGTTTCCTCAACCAGCTGCTCGATGATGTGCAGATAGTTGGTGAGTTCCCGCTCGGAATCTTTGAAAAAGATCTCCCGGCGAATGATGCCGCTTGAGTCCAGAATATCGGTGAAGAGCCGCTCAAAATCACGCGCTTGCGCGATCTCGTGCCAGCGAATGAGCCGGTCTACGAGTGGGTCGGTCTCCGGCAGATCACGGCACGCGGCGAGGTCCCGAAGTTCGATGCCGAAAAACGCGGTACCCCAGGCTCGGAAACGGTGTTCCTCGACATGCGGTTCGTCGATCGCCCGCAGCAAATCGAGGACTTCGTAGGCTTCCGGCGTTTGATAGAGCCCCTCAAGTTTATAAAACGAAAACGGGATGCGCTCCCTCCGCAAATACTCGCCGATTTGGCGTTCCTCGTTGCGGGTTCGGGTCAGGATGAAGATGTCGCGGGCTTCGATAGGCCGCGAGGTTCCATCCGCTTCTACAACGCACCAAGGTGCTCCAAGAATCTTCCGGATTTCCGACGCGATATAGGGTCCGTAGGTATCCCTGATTTGATACGCAAGAACTTTCTTTCTGTCTGCGTGAATGCGGACCAGCTGGATCGGTACAATGCTATCCCCCTCTCCATCAACAGCTTTTCGATCACTCTGGCCAGCTGTAACTGGGTGGTCATAAGTAATTTTACCCTGAAAGAATGGATGTTCTTCTTTTTGGTCGAAGATTTTATTATACGCCTCGATCAGTTCGGGGGTGGACCGGAAGTTCTGCGTCAGATTGATCGTCTGAATTCCGGCCTCTTCGATGGCGGATCGCGCGTTGATATAGGTGATGACGTCGGCGCCGCGAAACGAATAGATGGCCTGTTTGGGGTCACCGATCACGTAAAGGCGATTGTCGGGGCTCTCGAAAAAAACACGGCGGAAGATATTCCACTGAACTTCATCGGTGTCCTGAAACTCGTCGACGAGCGCAAAGCGGTATTGGTCACGCAACATGCCGACGAGGTGTCTGGCATTGGGATCGCGTGTGTCGGCGAGCCGTTCCCAAACCAGGCGCAACATGTCGTCGAAGTCGAAGAAGCCGCGTGCTTTTTCTTCCTCCAAAACCTGGCGCACGGGCTCCATGAACGTCTGCAAGGTCGCCACACGAACGCTGGCAAGTGTCCGAATAAAGGCGCCGAATTCGTGTGAATACTCTTCGGCCTCGCGTTGGAAGTCTTCGATGTCAGGGTTCAAGTCGACCAATAATTCCGAAAGGTCTCCAAAAGTCTGAAAACGTCGGCAAGCGTTGATGGCGCGCATGATACGGCCTGCGCGGCGGTCGGCTTCTTCTGGCGAAGCCATCACGTGGGCGTTGTATCCATCGATCCAAGCGTCCCAGTCGATGGGCACGCTCGCAATCATCTTTGCCGCAGCTTTGAATTCGTTTTCATTCCATTTTGGTCGAACGATTGCGGTCGTTCGCAGGACCTGAGACAGATCGGATGAAAGCTTCTCGACGTCGTCGAATTGAAGCCAGGCCACCAGATAGGGTTGAAGCTCGGGCTCGCGCGCAAGGCGCTCGCGCAATGCCCGTTTAAACGCACGGTCGAAGATCACCTGAGCGTCTACGTGGGTCTGGTCGAAAAGCTTGCGCATATGAAATGCGTTTTCACTGAGCACACGGCGGCAAAAACCGTGAATCGTGTGAATGGGCGCCTTTTCGAACGCAAAGAGCTGCCGTTCAATCCACTTCTGGTCGCTCTCATCGAGCTCCCAGACGGGCCCGTCGCCATCGGCGTCTACGTGGCTGAGGATCCGCTCAAGCAACGCGCGAACTCGCTCACGCAGCTCAATGGTGGCGCGTTCGGTGTACGTCACGATCAAGATCTTTTCGATCGGGACTCGTCCACCCCCGTCCCGTCCATTCAGGAGGATCTCGACGATCAGGTGCTCAAGCGTGAAGGTTTTTCCGGTCCCCGCAGAGGCTTCGATCACGGCGTCACGATCGAGTGGAATTCGCTCCAGAATTTCCGGTTTGGGATACCGTTTCATCCGTTCATACCCGCCAAAAAGGTGGTTGTAGGCCTAGGATCAGCCTCCTCTTATACCTCCGCTGCAATTGACACTCCACGCTAAATATGCGACAAAACCGGTGCCGGGCTCCCAAGCTTTGGGAGTGTGGACTCGGTCTGCGGTTACGGCCCGCCGCGCCAATTTCTGACCCGCGAGACGACCGTCTGGTAACAGACGATTCGTGACGAGCCGCGGTGTGATTTTGGTGTGTGGCTGGTCAACTTAGCAATTCTTCTTGTCGACGAATCAGTTGGCCGCGCACGACGTGTCGCGATTGGAGAATTATGAGCAGCGCTGAAGAAATCGACCTCCCCGAAACCCAAAAATCCCATGCAGCCCCTCCCGAGGAGCGTCACACCAAACCGGCTGTTGATCCGGCCACGCTGACGCATCGTATCCTCAAGGAAGGCGAGTTCTGGCGGCATCTTTTTGATGTCGATACCGAGACGTTTCTTGACCATAAATGGCAGGTCAAGAACACGCTCTACCAAGAAAAGAAATTGATGGAGATGCTTCCGGGCATCGCGCCAGACGACT
>JBFFMO010000056.1:0-11337 GCA_041554035.1 Allomicrovenator sp.
TCTTGGTCCACTCAAAGAAGCCTGAGGCGGGGATCAAACATCGACGGCGTTTCATGGGTTCTCGAAACGACGGTTTGGTTGCAGCGGTCTCCCCACGCGCGTTGAAACAGCGATTTCCCATCGATTCGTCTTTGGCCCAAAACGGAATCAACCCCCAACGCAGCATGCTCGCACGATTCTGACCGAACTTATCGAGTCGAATCGCCATCACAGGTTGAGTGGGCGCGATATTGTAGCGTGGCTCGACGTCCTGCGTGAGCACCACGTTGAAGAGTGATTCGATCTGTTTTGCAGGTGCTGTCAGGCTAAATCGTCCACACATCTCGATCCCGCGGCTATTTCAATGCACAATCAACCTAGATATTCGACCACGGACCATGAAGCGTGTCGACGAAAGTGAAAACCTGGGCATGGATCCTTCTGCTTGCCACGATGTCTGGATGCAACCTACCTGGCATCGGATTCTACGGGACCACGGACCCTGAGCCGAACCCGGAGCCACAGGTATGCGAGCCGAGCTCTCGACGGTGCACCTCAGGCAATACGCTTCAGGTGTGTGCGGTCGATGGAAGCGATTTCGATGTCCGCGTCTGCCTCAACAGCGAGACCTGCACCGATGGCACCTGCCAGGCCATCGAAAACACATGCGCCACCGGACAACCGTTCAGCTTTTCAGCCACCCGAATGGAGTTTGAGGTCCGCGCCGACTACAAATCACAGGTCGCGACACTGCTGGTCGAAAACTGCAGCGATCGAGAAATTGTCATCGAACAGGCCATTGTTCGTAGCCCGGACCGACCCGACGGGGACCCCGTTTTCATTTTGACCTCGGAATTCGGGCAACGCATCAAGGTGGCTCCGCAGTCCAAAATTCCAATCGGCATCACCTACCGGCCAAGCCCGGGACTCAGCCGCGTCGTTGGATCATTGGATCTGGGCATCACGTCGAACTCCTACGGCCGATATTCGATTCCTCTGACGACCCGAGCGGTGTGCACGTCCTCGACACCCATGCTGCGTCTTGGTGTCGTCCAAGACCCTGTTTCAGAGGCCATTTATTTCCAAAATTGCGGCACGGAACCGATAGAAATCACCGAGATTTCATCAGGCTCTACCAGCGCAAAGCCGCTGAGAAAGCTGCCCTACACCGTCGACCCGCTGCAACATCTGGAGGTCGAAGTTGTGCCTCCAAGCGAAGTCGGCATCGTTGACGACCTGATCGTGTTCAAAAGCGGTGACGCAACGGTCGCGACCACACAGGTCCAAGGTTTTGTCGCTAAGGCCGAATGCGCAGCGCTGAGTCTTGGGCCATTTGCGCCCACGTCGCCGATCGGGGTTCGAAGCACGGTCGCGATCGTTCCAGATTCCGTGGAAGTCGGCACTCTCCCTTTCTTCGAGACGATCACCCGCCCAGCATCGAGCCGAGCCCACGCCATTTCACGTGGGGAAGTCGCCACGCTCAAGCCTGATGTGGTCGGTTCTTACGTTGTTCAGGCCAGGGCCGTCGATGGCAGCGCCGTGAGTTGCGGCGCCGTGGAAGCCTCCTACGAGGCTCTACCGGACCTCCCCTATTTGGTCGAAGTGACGTGGGAAAACGTCGGCGATCTGATCCCGGAGGACGCAGGACCAGGCCGTGGTGTGAACCTTGACCTTCACGTCGTCGTGCGCGACGGCGAATCGGGCTGGCTCGGACCGGCTGACTGTCATGTGGACCGACAATCATGCGCCGAAACCCGAGGTGTCATGGCTTCCTCAAGCTTCGCAGGGGAACGCCCCGAAGCCGTGGTGATCAACGACGCACTTGCAGATTTTGATGTGGGGGTCCATCTGGCCAACCCATTCGGGTTTCCCGGCGCAGAAGCGCGAGTACGGGTCTTTGCCAACGGCGAGTTGGTCGAAGAAACGACCCGACTCTTAGTCACCGCGAATGAATTTTGGTGGGTCGGACGGTGGGAGTCGGGCACTCAGATTTGGACCGAGGTGGACTCCGTTTTTGATGGGGTTCCCCGCTAGAGCTCAGAGCCCGAGCGACTCATCCGCATCCAAAACCAACATCATGTCGAGCGCGTCTCGAACCAGATCCGCAGCTTTACTTCGAATAAATTGTTCAGGCAGCGACGTGTCGCACTTGACCTTCGAAACGACCATTCCACCGTTGGGGAAATCGAATCGGGCGCGGGCATAAAAGAAAGTCCCGCGCGTCCGAACCACCACCGCCGTTTTCCATCCAAGTGGGCCGGCGAGATCACTGACGTAGAAATCCAACATACGTTCAAAAAGCTGCTGATTCACAAATCCCCTGCACTTCCGGGTTTTCGAGCCGAATCCATTGTTGAGCACTTCGAGACCGACGACAAAAAAACACAGAAATATTTTAACTCAGGGTAGCTCCAGCCCCAGCATCGCTGCCAAGAAAGCGTATGTATCCGCGTCATTAGCCACGTGTTGGCGAATCAAATCCGCACCGCCATGCCCGGAATTTCGCTCCACACGCATCAACACGGGTGATCGACTTGAGGTCGCATCTTGAACCGCACCCACAAATTTCCGAGCGTGCATCGGGTCGACTCGGTCATCACTGTCGGCCGTATTCATCAGGAGTGCGGGGTAAGCCGTGCCTGCCTGAACATGATGGTAAGGAGAATACGAATAGAGCGTCTTAAAGTCCTCGGGGTCGGCGGGATCGCCGTACTCTGAAATCCAAGTTTTCCCGCTGCCGTACTCGGTATAACGAACCATATCGAGGAGCGGCACTTCGCAGACGACCGCACCAAAAAGCTCGGGGCGCTGCACCATCGCGGCACCGACCAGAAGGCCACCGTTCGAACCCCCGCGAATGCCCAACTGCTTGGCGTTGGTGTAGCCATTCGAAATCAACCACTCTGCACCGGCAATGAAATCGTCAAAAACGTTCTGCTTTTTGCCGAGCATTCCAGCCTGATGCCATGCCTCGCCGTACTCAGCACCGCCCCGAAGGTTGGCCACGGCGTATCCCCCGCCGGCCTCAAGCCAGGGGTAAATGCTTGCGCGAAAATAAGGGGAAAGAGTGACCGAAAAACCTCCATACCCGTACAAAATAAACGGCGTCGTTTTATCCAGCGGCATGTCTTTTCGATGGATAATAAACATCGGGATTTTTGTGCCGTCTTTGCTCGGATAAAAGACTTGCTCGACGATATAAGGCTCAGGATCGATGGGGACTTTTACGTCGTTCCAAAGCTCAGTCGTGCCTGATTTGATGCTCGTTTTATAGATGCGCAATGGAATCGTAAACGACTGAAAACTAAAGTAAGCATCGTCGTCTTCAGGCGTTCCGGTCATCCCAAAACTCGCTCCTACACCGGGCAATTCGATGTCGCGCAGCAGCTTGCCATCGAAGTCGAAAATTCGCAGATCACTGGTCACGTCTTTGAGCAGGGTCAGGACCAATCGGCCACCGATGATCTGAACATTTTCGATCACGGAACCGTCTTCGAATTCCGGAATAATCTCTTTCCAATTCTTGCGGTCCAAGGCCTTGGAAGGCGTCTTAAATATCCGCCAGCGCGAGGCGCCTTCATTGGTGAAAATTAGGAAGTCATCCTTCCAAGGGAGGACAGAATAAAGGTTCTCCTCGCCTTGGATAAAGGGCTCGAAGTTCGCGTCTTTTTTCGACAAATCTTTGACCCAAACTTTTGACGCGTTCCATCCCTTCCATTCGTAATAGAGCAGCCAACGCCCGTCCCAACTCAGATCGATACCGACAAAACGGGTGGGGTCACCTGTCTTTTCGTGAATCAATGCGTCGGTTTTGGGGTCGGTTCCCACGATATGGTAGCGAATCTCGGCGTATCCTGGACGCTCCTGCACCGTGATGCTGGGGTCGTTGGGCAGGTACGTATAATAGAAGCCCTTATTATCGCGCGTCCACGTCGCATCAGAATACTTAATGCCCGGGATCACATCGATGTCGCTGGTCAGGCCTGTGTCGATATCCATGATATGCATCACAGCTTCGTCAGCGTTGTTGGCCTTGAGCGAATACGCGATCTGTTTGCCGTCCCAAGACGCCACCACAAACCCAACGGAGACGCTGCCGTCTTCACTCAATAGATTGGGGTCCAGGAGCACCTTTTCGGCGCCCTCGGCTCCATCACGATAGTAGTAGACCGACTTCTCGCGATCCGCGTGTCGACGAGTGTAGAAGTAGCGATCGCCCTTATGACTTGGGGCGGAAATCGAATCGACGTAATAAAGCTCCGAAAAACGTTTCGCTAAAGCGTCACGCCCAGGAAAAGCCGCGAGCTGTGCTCGGGCGCCCTTATCCTGGTCATCCATCCACGCCAGAACCTCGGTGGACTTCACGTCCTCGAGCCAACGAAATGGGTCGGCAACTTTCTGTCCATGAATCGTATCGACGATCGTGTCGCGTCGTGTTTCCACACTTGTCTCCGCCGTGGGGCCGTCTGTTTTTGGTTGGGTCGTCGGACTTGCACTGCATGACGCCAAAAGAGCCAATACAGCTAATAAAGATGCTCGCATGCGTAACCTCGATTCACGCTGGTCATTTTTGAACGCGGCACCCTACCACGATGCGATTCTATTGCGTGCAACGTTAACGAAAAGCCGTGACTCATCTCAAAGCTGGTCAACCACCAAGGACTTCTTGTGATTTCGAAAAGAATGAGATAAATTCAGGCAAATCCGATCCTTACGACATATTGTGAATTCCAGTTGGAGCCTTGTTTCTTGGGTGCGTTGACGCGTTCAACACGCTCAAAATGAGGCTGAAGTTTTCTGGCCGCGCAAAATGGACCAACCTTTTTTGCGCATGACGACAGGATCTGACGTGGCATTGAAGTTTTCCGTCGCGCTCATCATCCTTGGGGCTCTCGTGATTGGGCGTGCCGCCATCCGCACCAGCGCCGTCATCAACCTGCTTTCCGCATCACCGCACTTGAAACGCTGGCAAGTCCTTCGCGGCTTAATGGCGTTTTTTGTGGTTGCCTATCTGGCTGCGTGCGGCGTTCTGACGATCGCATCTACGGACTGGCTCTCTGTCATGACGGGCACCGTATTTCTTGCCGGCGCGGGATTTGTATTGCTCGTCGTTCGATTGGGCGAAGACTCGATGCGAGACCTCGAAGAGCAGCGAGCTAGCGCCATTGCCCATGCCGAAGAGCTTGAAGAGGTGCTCTTGCGGGAGCAAACCTCACGCAAACTGATCCAAGAAACCAATATTCGTCTGGCGAGCAGCAATAAAGAGCTCGAACAGTTCGCCTATGTGGCTTCGCACGACCTTCAAGAGCCCTTGCGCAAAGTGAAAGCGTTTGGGCAGCTCCTCGTCGACGAAGCTGGGCCTTCTCTGGACGAAAACTCCAGGATGTATGTCGACCGCATGCAAAAAGCGGCGATGCGCATGAGTACCCTCATCGATGATTTGCTCTCGTATTCGCGGGCATCGCGTGGCGATGAACCTTACACCGATGTGGACCTGCAACGCGTGGTCAAAGAGGTCATGAGCGACCTTGAAATCCGACTCAAAGAGTCGGGGGGTGAGGTGCGCTATGAAGGTCTTCCCCGTCTACGAGCGCGGTCAACTCAGATGCGTCAGCTCGTTCAAAACCTGGCGGGTAATGCGCTCAAATTCCAACGACCCGATGTCCCCCCCGTCGTGACCATCAAGGCCGACCGACTCCCCAACGATGCCGAAGAAGCGCCGGGGTGGTCCCTTGAGTTTTCAGATAATGGTGTCGGATTTGAGCCCCAGTATGCCGACCAAATTTTCGGCATTTTTCAACGACTTCACGGCAAGAGTGAATATGAAGGGACCGGCGTGGGTCTGGCGATCGTTCATAAGATCGCTGAGGGCCATGGTGGCTCTATCCGGGCCGAGGGGCGCCCAAACGAAGGCGCGACGTTTTTTGTCCACCTTCCCGACCGACCTCAAGGAGATATGGAATGAATCCACAACCTGTATTGATGGCTGATGACGACGAAGACGACTGTTTGCTCGCGAAAAAGGCGTGGGAGAAGGCGAAAGTCGGAAATCCGCTGCGTTTTGTGCACGATGGTCAGGAGCTCCTCGATTACCTCCGGCACAAGGGGAAATACTCCGATCCCGAGAGCGCACCTCGGCCTGCAGTGATCTTATTGGATCTGAACATGCCCCGCATGGATGGGCGCACAGCGCTCAAACACATCAAAGAGGACAAAGAGCTTCGGTCGATCCCGGTCATCGTCATGACCACGTCGAAGGCCGAGGAAGACGTTGTCAGGACTTACGACCTTGGGGTGAACTCGTTTGTGACGAAGCCGCTGACCTTTGACCAACTGGTTCAGAACGTGAGCACGATGATGGAGTACTGGCTGGTGCTGGTCCGCATCCCCAAATCTGACCAATGAGCGCCAATCCGATACAGGTCCTGCTCGTCGACGATGACGAGGACGATTTTTTCCTCGTGAAGCGCTACTGCGCACAGTTTCACGGGCGGGCAGCCCAGGTGCATTGGTGTGCTTCGTTTGACGCCGGACTTGAGGCGCTCGCGACATCGACTCCCGATGTCGTGTTGGTGGATTACCGCCTTGGCGGACGAACCGGGGTCGACCTCCTGCGTGAAGCGGCTCTCTTATGCCGAGCGCCATTTATCATCCTGACCGGACAGGGTGGGCGCGAAACCGACCTTGAGGCGATGCAGGCTGGGGCAGCCGATTACCTGGTCAAAGGCGAGATCAATGCTGCCATTTTGGAGCGCGCTATTCGCTACAGCATGGAACGGCGGCGTTCTGAAGAGCGACTCAACCACCTGGCGATGTACGATACGCTCACTGGGCTCGCGAACCGGGCCCTCTTTCAGGACCGCCTCGCACGTGAGCTCTTGCATGCCCAGCGGGCAGAAACTTCGGTCGGCTTGCTCTTTCTAGACCTCGATCGCTTCAAAACGATCAACGACAGCCTTGGCCACGGGGCAGGCGATGAGCTTTTGCGTCAGGTGGCGGCCCGTTTAAGTGGGGTGTCACGAAAGAGCGACACGGTCGCACGGCTTGGTGGAGATGAGTTTGTGATCATCCTCGGCGAGCTCAAAGATCCTGACCTCGCCGAGGCGGTGGCAGGGCGGGTCCGCGCCGTTTTTGATGCGCCGTTTGAACTCGACGGCAAACCCGCGCACGTCACGGCCTCCATCGGACTTACCGTTTATCCGCGTGATACGGCCGACCAAGAGTCCCTCGTGCGCAACGCCGACCTCGCGATGTACAGCGCAAAACAGTGTGGCCGAAATAACGTTCAGTGGTTCCGGGCCGAACTCGCCGTCCGCGCATCACGACGACTGGAGCTTGAGAACCGTTTGCGGCATGCCTCCCGCGCAGGCGAATTGGAGCTCTTCTACCAGCCCCAGCTTGATGTTCAGACCGGACGAATCATCTCGGCTGAGGGGCTGATTCGGTGGCGTACCGACTCCAAAACGATGGTTTCGCCAGCGGAGTTTTTGCCACTTGCAGAAGAAATCGGCCTCATGCCCGAAATCGGCAACTGGGTCTTGGTTCGCGCGCTGCGAGACTTTGTCGCTCTGCGCAAAGCCGGACTTTTGCTTGAATATATCGCAGTCAACGTTTCGCGTACCGAGGTCACGCTAGAATGGGCACAAGGGGTGCTGAAGACCCTCAAAGATGTAGGCGTCGCGCCAGGCCTGCTCGAAATCGAGCTCACGGAAACCGCCTTCATCGAAGATTCAGACGGCATGCAGATCGCTCTGATGACCCTGCATAATGAAGGCGTTCGCATCGCCCTTGATGATTTCGGCACGGGTTATTCCTCGATGGCCAGCCTGATCGATTTTCCGATCGACGTGCTGAAAATCGACCGTCGCTTTGTGCGTGATTTACCGGGCGACAAACGGGCCTCACGTATGATGCAGGGCGTCGTAAACTTGTGTGAGGGTCTCGGCATTCACTCCGTTGCCGAGGGCGTCGAAACCGCGGAGCAACTCGACTTCCTTAAAGAATGCCGATGCGAGATGGTTCAGGGCTTTTTCCTCGCACGGCCGATGCCATTTGAGGCGCTTGTGCAACGACTGAAGCTCGAGTCTTAAAGCACAAAAACCCCTCCGGGATATGGATCGAGCCACGCGATGTCTGCGAACGAATGAGTCATTATCAACATTCTATGAGATCCATTCCGCAGCACGGCCGTTCAACACGACTTGCCAAGGAGTGCCTCCATGAAAAAATTGGTCCTTTTATTTTTGATCGCCGCTCTCGTCCTGCCGTCTTGCGAAAACGAGCCCGCATCCAGCCAGCCCCCGCTTGTGGCTGAACAGCCTCCCGCGGAAGCGCCTCCCGTTGCTGGCGAGGAACTCCTGAAAATGGTGAATCGCTGCGCGCTGGAACTGTTTCCAAAATCGTTGGGCGTGGGCGGTAATCCCTTGCGATTCGATTCGCTCAAACTGAGTCCATACGGACATCATTTTCGTACGAAGGGAGGTCTGTTCGAATTGCCGGAGGCTGAAACCCCGTCATGGCACGTGCGTATCGAGGAAGAGCCCTCAAGCGGTGCAGCAGTCCAGATACCCAACGGCGTTGAATTCAGAGTGAACCCAAGGTCTGGCGCATGCAGTCATGTGGTGATGGACTGACGAACGGGTTAAGGATTGAGTTCAAGCGCGCGCGCTTCGGCTCGTTCCCACATCCGGATATATCCCTCTGCGGAACGGAAGAGGATGTCCATGTCGTCGTCGTTCACGCCGGTGCGACGGGCGTCCTGAATCAATTCCGCAACCATGCCCACGTGAATCATCCCCTCGGTGTTGAAGTCGACCACACGCTCGCCCATGCGCGGTTGGGTGAACGTGATTTTTCCGTCGAAGGATTCAAACGGATATTCGATCGGGTTTTCCTGGGTTTGCGGGCAATTCGCTCCGTCACCAAAACGCGGCCCCTGCACACCGGCGAGTCCGTTGAGGTCGAAACCAAAACCCTCGGCGGGGTATCCGCCGGCAGCCACAATTGCGTCACGATGAGAGCGGAAGCGGCTTGCCATCGCACCTGGATCCGCAGGGTCTGCACAACGTGAAAACCCAGCCTTCGAAATGCCGCCGAGATCATAGAGTTTACCGCTGTTGGTATTTCCGTGCGTTCCAGCGGCCGGATAATTTGCGGCCTCAAGGATCGCAAACACGTCCAGATAGGAGCGGCGAGGCAGGTGGTCGATTTCAGGAATCATTCCGCGGGCCATGATGCCATTGATCAACGTTACCCCTGCCGCAGTAAGGCCGGCTTTTTGGCACCACTCGCCTTCAAGCGGTGGTGCGCGTATCGCTGCAAGATAAGGCAGGACATCCTTGAGCGGATTGGTGGAAAAAATAATCAGCTCATTTTCTGCAGGCGACAAGTAGTTGTCACGAGGCTGATTGAGTCCGCCAAATTGCACCGGCCCTTTGTCGAATACGGTGTCCACGTCAGGGCAATCTTGGGTGAAATTCGAATAGTGTCCGGTGCTCACAAAGTTGCCCAACTCTACGATGCCGCGATGGCCGTCTCCGGGCGTGAAAGCGTTGTCGTATTTATGGTTAGGAAATAATGCCCGAATTCCTTTGGCGTAATATTCGTCGAGTTTCTGATTGATGTATTCGTCGGTGCATTCCGGACTTCCGTCGTGGGGAGTCAGATAACAATCAAAAAGATTAGGGGCTTCAATGCCTAGAATAATCGCAAGTTTGCCCTCGGCGATGACCTGACGTGCCTGAGCAGGAGTGCCGACGATCCTAAACCAGCCCTCACCCGGGCCACCGGACTGAGCGTCGATATAACGCTCCATGTTGTGCACCTCGACCAGTTGGCGATCGACGTTGAACATGTCCTTGCACGAATAACGCGTGGGCTGAAAACCCGGATTCCCCATCAGTTCACAAAAGACCTCGTTGGTGACGGCATGCTGCACCATCAAGCGCAGGCCGCTCATCCAAGCGCGCTCTAACCACTTGTAATATTGGGTTTGGTGGGTGGCGCTGCGCTCACTCGGCCAATCCGAATAGGTGGGCCAGCCGTCGGTCGCGTGCGCCGGGTTGGGCAATCGACCGTTGCCCAGAAGGCCGATGAGTTCGGCCTCATCCAAGGATTCTCCCGCGCCCCCGAAGCCCGAACCCAGCAAATCGGCGCGACCTTCCTCGGCATGAAAGGGCTCACATGAGCCCATCGCGACTTCAACGCCCAATCGATGAAAAGGGGCGCCGTGAAAGATGCCACCTCCCCCAAAACCAAAATTCGCCAGAATATGAGAATGGGTGTCCACGTATCCAAAGAGGTCGCCATCGGCGTAGGTCTTGGGCTCCACGGTTCCAGTCGCATCCACGGACATTTCAGGGTGCTCGGTGCAACCGGTCGCCGGCTCAAGGGTCAAGACGCCGGCCTCGCTGGCCAGATCAACCAAACCTTCGGCCCCCAGGAACCGCGACGTGCGTCGATTCTCAAGTTCATATTTGGCCGACACGCGTTCCGAAAACTTCAGGTTCCACTCAGCCCCGGAAACGTAGGTGTCGTCGATCAGGTAAACATCGGATTGAAGTTTGGTCTGCCGCAGCAAAGGCCCATCATCAGAAACCAGATAACCCCGGTCTTCGTCGTAAAAGAGATAGGTCCCAAGGTCGGATGCCTTCATGAAAAACTTGGCGGCGTCCTCGGACGACTCGGCGCCAAACTCATACGCTTCACCTGCGGCATTGGCTTGCAGCCACAGGGTTTCGGCCCCTTCGGTCTTGGCGATCGATACACAGGTGTTCGCGAAGTCGTAGATCACCGACTCGGGTGGATGCTCAAGCGGGGCAGCGTCCACGCCGGCGTCAATGTCCTCGGTAGTTAAGGTGCTATCCACGCAGCCAAGGGCTGAAGACACAAGCAGGGCGATGCCCAGGATCGAAAGGCTCTTCATATACATACCGGAGTTGATTTGGATCCCGAGATTAGCCGCGTTTCTGGTTTTGGCAAAACCTACTTTACGGGCTGACGTCGACGTTGCTCCTCGGTTCGCAACGCTTTCAGATAAAAGATATCCTCAGCGTCCAACATTGCTGGCGAAAAATCGGGGTCCCGCATGAGCGGAGCCAGCATTCGGTCCACGCCCTCGAAGTCTTCGATATGCTCGACTCCCGGTGGGTATTTGCCCGCGTGGACCTTGCCATAAAACCGAGCATTTAATTTGGGGTCCTTAAAAACATATCCATAACGAGCGTAGCGCCAGTTCCGGCAAAGGCGGAGCCGCTCCGAATCGTAAGGAGCAAGGTCGGAGACTCGAAGGAAATCGGCCTTTTTGTCCAAGGGTGCGTCGCGAAACGCACGGTAATCGGTCTTTTCTAATTCGGGACA
>JBFFMO010000057.1:0-11270 GCA_041554035.1 Allomicrovenator sp.
ATTTTTTCCTCATTAAAAGTGGCAATGATGGCACCGATGGTCTCGGGGTAGGGTTTTCCGAAATGAATCATGCAATACGGAATTACCGACACAAAAATTGCGTAAAAACCAAATCGATTGCGCAGCGATTGAATCATGAAACCTCGGTAGAAAAACTCGAGGCTGAAAAATTGAATCAGGTAGATGGCTTCCCACATGAACAGGTCGGCAAGGCTGGCGTGGGCGTTATCGTAAAACGGGTAGGTTTTTTGGAAACTTTCGGTGAAGGCCACCACCACTACCGCAGGCAGAACGGTTAAATACAACGCGACGTAGACCCAGGCGTGTTTGATCGTTCCGGTCAGGCTCAGTCCGTGTTCCCTCAGCGATTTTCCCGATAATTTAAGAAAAGTCGCGGGCACTAAGAAATAGAACATGAACGTCGAACCGGCCCAGTACATGAGCCGAAAGAGCTCGCTGCGCGGTCCAGAACGAAAGATGTCGGCGAGGAATTTCGTCGGGTCGTCGACAAAAAATCCGACCAGGGGTTTCAGGTACTTGTAGTCCGATGACCCGCCAAAATACTCGATGGTGGCGATACACACGCACGCAAGAACGATGGTGCCAGCAAACCCAAAGTCGAATTTACCCAGATTATCGCGCCGCCATTCTTGGCTTTCGCGGTCCAGATTGTCGACCGCGTCTTGGAATGTTTGAAGTAGGCCTTTGAGACGCGCAAGCATAGGGAGCCCAAGTCATGGGATTGAATTGATACGCTGAGTGAGTACCATGTGCCCAACCCGGAGTGGGCGCGGCGAAGTCTGTCGCAAAGTCCCTATCACGTAAAGGTGCGCGTTGAAGCTGATACGAGTGTTGATGGTTTTGGGAGTGGTGGTGTTGGCCGGATGTGGTTTTGACCCTCCCACCGTCCGTTTGGTTTGCTCGACGGCTGACGAATGTGGAAGTGGCACGTGTGTGTCCGGCTTTTGTGAGGCCGTGGTCGACACGGGCTTCGTCGACGTCGATTCCGATACCCTCGCCGACGGTGGTGTGGACATGTCCGCGGACGCGCCAGATGCCTCGGATTGTTTCATCGATAACGACAACGACGGCTTTTTTGTGGGCATCGGATGCGCGCTCGAAGTGCTTGATTGTGATGACGCCAAACGCACGGTGTTTCCGGGTGCGGCGCAACAATGCAACGGGTTAGACAACGATTGCGACGGTTTGATTGACTCGGCGGATTGCGCCTGCATCGACATGGAATCCGAGAGTTGTGGAAACGATGCTGGCGCCTGTGTTGCGGGAACTCGCACATGTGCTGGTGGCGAATGGGGCGCCTGCATGGGAGCCCAAGGGCCAAACCCAGAAATCTGCGACGGCATTGATAACGATTGTGATGGCGTCATCGATCAAGGCTGCCCGTGCGCGCCCGACGAAAGCCGAAACTGCGGGTCGGACGTTGGAGAGTGCGCCTTCGGCACTCAATCCTGTGTGGAAGGCTCCTGGGGTGATTGCATGGGCGCCATCGGGCCATCCAACGAGGTCTGTGACGGTTTTGACAACGACTGCAACGGCGTGCCCGACAACAACCCCGTGGGCGCCGGCGATGCCTGCGCGACGGGCCGGCCAGGACGCTGTTCGACCGGTGTGCAGGTCTGCCAGAACGCAACCCTGAGCTGTCAGGCAGTGAACGGACCGGTCGCCGAAACCTGCAATAATGTCGATGATAACTGCAACGGTTCTTTGGACGAAAATGTCACGCGAAGCTGCACATCGGCTTGCGGAGCGGGAACTCAAACCTGTTCCGCTGGCGCGTTTGACGCGTGCGCCGCGACGAATCCTCCGGTCGAAATTTGCGATGGCTTGGATAACGATTGCGACGGTGACACTGACGAGACTTTCCCTGAACAGGCGACGACTTGCGAAACGGGGCTGCTGGGCGCCTGCGGGGTCGGCGCCTACCAGTGCACCCCTGAGGGATTGCGCTGCGTGACGACTCAGGCTGCATCGGCCGAGGCCTGCGATGGTATCGACAACGACTGCGACGGCTTGGTGGACGAAAACACGTCCGGTTTGGTGCTCAGCGAACAATGTGGCGGAACGTGTCCAACCCGCAGTGTGCGCGTGTGTACCGGTGGGGTTTGGTCGGCATGCGACCACGATGAAGTCGAAGTTTGTAATCAGGCGGATTCGAATTGTGACGGCCTGATCGACAACATGAATGTCTGTTATCGCGCCTGTCCCGGCGGCGGGGTCGCCACGGGCACCTTGAATTGCCAGAGCGGCACCTGCGCATTGCCCCCTGAAATCTGTGGGGACGGGTTGGATAACGATTGCGACGGGCAGGTGGACCAGAATTGCACGGCGTCGCTCAACGAAATGGCTTACGTGCCTGGCGGCACCTTCATCATGGGCTCGCTTTCCACCGACCCCTACGCAGACGTGGATGAACAGCCGCGGCACCTGGTGAGCCTCTCACCCTATTATATCGACCGATTTGAAGTGACGCGCGGGGAGTACACGCAGTGTTTCCTGAACGGGAAATGTTCGGCGTTGCCGTTGAGTTGCCCGTTCCAGAACTTGGCCTCGTCCAATCGCCCGGTGCTTTGCGTGTCGTGGGCTCAGGCTGACGACTATTGCGATTGGAAAGGCGGCATGCTTCCCACCGAGGCGGAATGGGAGAAAGCAGCTCGCGGGCCGTTTTCGCGCACGACCGTTTGGCCGTGGGGAAATCAGGAGGACGCCACGAAAGGCGTTTTCAACTGCACGTCATCCAACGGCGCCAATTGCGTACAAGATGTGACGTCGCTTGCCGTTGGGAAGTCTTATTACGGTGTCCATCATATGGCCGGAAACGCAGCGGAATGGGTGGACGATTATTATGACGCCGACTTCTACACTGCGCTTCTGGTCACCAACCCTCGCCAGGCTGCGAATCAGGGGTTTGGCCACGTGATCCGGGGTGGAAGCTACCGCCAAGCACCGGAATTTGGCAGAACGGCGAACCGCGCTCGTCTGGACTTTTTCAGCGATCCCGCGGAGGTCGGATTTCGCTGCATGCGAACCGGTCCATAAAAGCGCGGCTATTTTGTATCCAAAAGTGGGGTTGCGGAATCCAACACGCTACATGACGCTTAGTGCGTAATTCTTGCGTTCTTTTCTGGCACATCGCTAGGAGACCTTCGATGGTGTCAATTCAAGACCGGTTTCGCGAAGTTAGGGCCAAAACTCTAGCCATCTGCGACCCACTTACCCACGAAGACATGCTCGCCCAGACGATGGCGGACGTGAGTCCAGCCCGTTGGCACGTCGCGCATACGACTTGGTTTTTTGACACTTTCGTGTTGGACGTTGCGACTCGGCCAGAGGGTTGGGATTACCTCTTTAATTCGTATTATAACGGCGCAGGACCTCAGTTTCCCCGCGAGCGCCGTGGCACTCAGACACGTCCTACCGTGGCGGAGATCTTGGCATGGCGTGCCCAGGTCGATGAGGCTGTCATGCACGCCTTGGACGACCCAACCCTGCATCAAATTGTCGAAGTCGGGACCCACCACGAACAACAACACCAAGAATTGATGCTGACCGACATCAAACACGTGTTCTTTTCGAATCCGCTGAGTCCAAAATATCACGCGTCGGAGTGGGCTAACACGACGCCGGCCCCCGCAGTGTGGAAGGCGTTTGAGTCCGGCGTACAAGAGGTTGGACACGCGGGCGAGTCCTTCGCTTTTGATAACGAATCCCCGCGTCATCGAGTCTTCTTGGAGCCTTTTGAGATGGCTTCCAGACCGGTCAACAACTCGGAATTCTTGGAATTTGTGAAAGACGGTGGTTACGAGCGCGCCGACCTCTGGTTCGCCGAGGCTTGGACGACCGTTTCGGGCCAGAAGTGGCGACATCCCAAGTATTGGCGTGAAGGTGAAACAGGTTGGCAAGAGTGGACGTTGTCGGGATGGCGGTCGCTCGACCTGGGTGCGCCTGCCTCGCATATCAGTCTTTGGGAAGCCGATGCCTACGCGCATTGGGCCAAAGCTCGCCTGCCTACCGAGTTCGAATGGGAGGTCGCTTTGGGCGACACCGCACCCATCGCAGCGTCATCGCATCTTCATCCTCAACAGCGAGGCGATTGGGAAGCGAGCGACGTTTGGGAGTGGACGTCGAGCGCCTATGGCCCCTATCCGGGGTTCAAGCCTTGGTCTGGCGTGCTGGGTGAATATAACGGCAAATTTATGTTGAATCAGTATGTTCTGCGCGGAGGATCCTGTGCGACTCCGCCCAATCACATACGTCCGACCTATAGAAATTTCTTTCCGGCCCACGCGCGGTGGCAATTTTCCGGATTCCGACTGGTTAAGGGAGCGTAATGAGTTTTTTGAGCGATGTTGTCAGGGGGCTTGGAGCCTCGCCGCGCAGGATTTCAAGCAAGTACTTTTACGACGCCGCAGGGTCGGAGCTTTTTGAGCAGATCTGCGACCTCGAAGAGTATTATGTGACGCGCACTGAGCTTGCGGTGTTGAAAAAGAACGGTCCTGATATCGCAAAAGCGATGGGGCCCAACACTGTTGTTGTCGAGTTTGGGTCGGGATCTGCCGTCAAGACCGAGATTCTTTTCTCGCATCTGGAGTCACCAAAAGCATGGGTTCCAGTCGATATCTCGGACTCGGCGTTGGAGGCTTCTGAAGTGCGCATGAACGCGCTTTTCCCTGACCTCAAGGTCTCGCCGGTACACGCGGATTTTACGGCGGCATTTGAGCTGCCAAAGATCGAGGGGGGACGTCTGTTTGTCTTCTATCCTGGCTCGACCATCGGCAATTTTGCGCCCGCGGAAGTCAGCCGTTTTTTACGCAGGGTTCGAGAAATGGTCGGTGCTGACGGAGGCATGTTGATCGGAGTCGACCTTAAGAAGAGCCCGGCCACGCTGCATAAGGCCTATAACGATTCGAAAGGGGTGACCGCTGCGTTCAACAAGAACGTGTTGGAGCGCATGAAGTCTGAACTTGGAGCCCAGATCGACCTCGATGCTTTTGAGCATTACGCGTTTTTTAATCCCGGTGAAGGCCGGATAGAGATGCACCTGGTGGCGTCAAAACCCACGCGGATCGACATCGAAAATGAACGCTTCGAATTTGCCGCGGGTGAGTCGATTCTGACCGAGTTTTCATACAAATATGCGAAGACACAGTTCGAGGATGTCGCCCGGGCCAGTGGCTTCAATGTCGACCAATACTGGACCGACGAACGAAGCCATTTTGGTGTGTGGTTGCTGACTTAAGTCGCGGCCCGGCTCCCTGCCGACTCAGTAGATATTCCAGTACAGGAATAGCGCCCCATTGGCCTGATCACCAAATCGTGACCCGACCAGCCAGCGCGGGGCGAACTGATATTCGAGCCGCACTTCATTGGTGTTTTCTCCCTCGGCAGCACCGAACACAAACTCGTACGAGAAGAAGAGGTCTTTGCCGAAGTACTTGCCGACCTCGACGCCCGAGATGTTGCCTTCGGTGGTCTGCAATCGAAGCATGTCGATGGGGTAGACGCCCTTTGCACGGTCCTTCAGCATGCCCGAGAGCAATCCCGAGGCTGCCGCGATGGCCTGTGACGCCACGCCTTCTTCTTCGCCCGCCTGCGCCACGGCAGGGGCTCGGTCTGATACCAGCACATAGATGATTTGCGACTCGGTCAGCTGCGGGTCCGATGACATGCGCATTTGCGGTCTGAGCGCGGTGCCGTAGACCCGAATCACCGCACGGGGATTGCCCGAACTGGCAGGTCCCAACTCGTCGGCAACCCCGCGATCGTAGATGTACGACGCTTCCGCCTGAATTCGCGGGTTGGGCGGAGAATCCCCGGCAAAGGTCACGATGCCTTGGTCGAGTCGGAATTGTTTTCCGAGGACCTCGATTTTGCCGCTTGTTGAGGTGATATCACCAAGTACGGCGGTCTGCGTTCCTGCGATATCGACCGCCAAATTGCCCTGAAACGTAATCTGGGCGTTGGGGTGTTTGAGTTGCGCGCCCGGAGCGATATCAATCTGTACCTTGGCAGACACGGCTCGCGAGTCCGAGGTTGTCGCACCCTCGATCAGCGTGGATGTGGTTTTCTTGTTCGAGTCCACGATGATGATGTCGCCGTCCAGCGTCAGCGGATGGGTCGATCCCTGTTGGTTTTCGGGAACGTTGACCACCAAATCGTTGATGCCCACGCGAATGTCTTTTTCTGGCTGAGTCAGGTCCAAAGAGGTCCAGACACTCGCCGAGACGTACGTGGGCATCGGCGTGAAGCCCGAGGTCCCGAATTCTCTCAGATTTAGGGTCAACGCAAGTCGTGTCGGCACGAGCTTCTCAAGGTCGATTCGGCCCTCGGCGTCGATGTATCCCTGGTTTTCCGCGGCATAGAATTCGACGATATTCAGCCCACCATCCGCAGCTTCGATATGAAGAGAGGCATCCTCGATTTTGCGGCCGATGGATGGGAAGAAGGCGTTCAAATCTTTGATCTTGATCAGTCCCGCAAGCTGCGGGGATTCCCAGGTGCCGTTGACCCTGAGGTCGGACGTGAGTTTGCCCTTCACGTTGTCGATGAAGCTCTCGAGAATGCGGGGAGGGAACAACCCGGAGACGTCCACGCCATCGGCTTCAATGGACGCAGACAGCGGTCCTGGAAGCCTTGGTTCAACCCCGGCAGCCAACTGCAATACGTCGAGGTTCACGGGCGCATTGGCGCGAATGGTCGCTACGCTCGTGGTGCCGTGTTGGACATCGATGAGGGCACTGACTTCATTATTTGAAGCGGTGGCCTCGATGATCAGATTTCCGGTCTTCTTGTTGGCAAAGAGAGTGTCTTTGATGTGTGCCGTGGTGGTGATGGTGGGTTGGGTCAAGCTGCCTTTGAGGCTGATATACGCGTCCATTTTTCCGCGAATGCTGGCGAAGGTGTAGTCCACGGCGCTGAGCTTTGCGATGGGCAAGCTCGGCATGTTGAACTCCACGTCCAGCGGCAGGTCTTCGAGTTGTTTTTTCCCGAGCAACACCTGAATCGGTACCGGAATCGTCGCTCGCCCCGTCAAGACCTCGTCGGCATCCCACTCAACACGAACCTTGGTGAGTTCGAGGACCTGCTCGGTCAGGTCAGCATCGACGTCGACAAAGATGTCGCGGAAGCGGTCCCAGCCAAAGCCCGCGAGTCGGCCACGCAGCCTGCCACGAGGGTTTTCTGGAGTTCCATCGACAGTCAGAAGGATATTGAAGGTTCCCGCGGCCTTGGCTTTCTGGACGGCCGAAATATTGAGGCGTTGGATGTCGTAGTCGCGCATCAAAAGCGCGACGCTGAACGGGCTTTTTAGGATGCTCGCCTTGAGTTTTTCGGTCGGTGCACCTGTGAGCGTGTCTTTGATGAGCCTGGCCACGGGGAAGGCCGCGGTTCCGCGAAGCGTCACGCCGTCGCCTTTGAGATCACGAAGTTTAAGGTCGACTGTGAGGCCGTCGGTCGATCCTTTTGGCGTTCGGTATTTTGTGTTCATGACCAGGCCCAGCGGGCCGACATCCAGATCGTCGACTTCCCCAGGAATGTTGGCGACGAGATCGACCAGTTCCAGGCTGGCGTCGAGTTTCGGCTCTTCGAGCTTGCCTTCAAGGGTGAGGTCAAAGCTCACGTTTCCGGAGACGTTATTGATCGAGATCGCGGGCACCAGAGCGCGGAATTTCGAGATTTCGAGGCCCTGCGATTGCGCAGCGAGGCTGAACGCTTCATTCCAGAAAATTTCGTATTTCCCGGAAGTCTCGACGTGGACCGGGATTCGCGCTGCGGCGGTGATCAGGCGCTGATCGTAGCCGTCGAGTTCGAAGGCTGTGACTTCCATCTTGTCGCGGTCGTAAGTGCCCGCCACGTGCAGGTTGAAGGGCCCCACGTCCTGATATTTAAGATCGGTAAAGACAAAATCGAAGGCCACCACGGGATCCTGAGCGGTGCCCCGGGCACTGGCCTTTCCGCTCACCCGACCTTCGATCTCGGGGACACCCTGGATTCCAAACTGGCGCGGCGCATCGGCGAGCGCAAAGTTGTTGGCCTCGAGCTCGATGTCTTGTTTTTTGCCCTGATAAAACGAACCGTCGATCCGAAGGCTCTGTTCTTTGTGTTTGAGCGTGACGTTATCAAATGTGTAGATGCCACGCTTGGTGTCGATCGTTGCCCCATTTTCGATGACCCATCCGCCTTCGCCCGTTTCAATCCTTACGTCATCGATATCCCAGCCCGAGAAGTCGGCGCGATAGGAGCCCTTGATCGTGGCATCAAATTGGGCCGGAATTTTTTCGGGCTGCGTTCCCGAAGCCTCGATCTCGAAAACACGCCCGGGCTTAAGCTCAATCGCAGCTTCAAGCTGGTCGAAGTCGTAGTCGCCAACATCGATCCCCTGAGCCGCCAAACGGGCTTCTCCTTTTAACGAATCAAGCGGACCCGAGAGATCGACCTTGATGGCCGCTTGTTCGACTTTTGCGCCGGGGGCGTCGACAGATTCGACCCCAGCCGTACCCGCGACGCTTATGGAGCGCACAAGTTTGAGGCCTTTTCCGGATTCGTTGATTTGCGCCGTGCCTCGCAGGTCGGTTTGGATTTGAGCAATCGACGCATCGGATGCGCGCAACGACTTGCCCGAACCTTTAAGTGACCAGGAAACACGTCCTTTTCCTGCGGGCGCGACACGGGCTGTGACGTCGGCCGAACTTGCTCGCACCGAAGCGCTGTCCAGGCCAGAGACCTTCAGCCTGATGTCTGCGCCAAGCTCCTTGGCGAGCTCCAGCGGGTCCTCAAAGGGCCACTTCACGAGCCCTCGGGCATTCAGTTTTGCATCAAGAGACGCGAGACGAAGCGGGCGGGATTTCACCGACCGCGCTGTCATGTCGACTTCGGCCACGATGCGCTTTTTGTCGCCCTCCGGTTTAAACGACAGTTCTACCTTCCCCTTGCTCTGCGGGATGCGGACGTCCTCGGCCTCAAAATTCTTCATGTCCCAATTTGCCGTAAGTTCAATGCGGTCGAGCATCGCCAAAGGGACCTCGGCGTCGAGCGCCAGTCGACCATTCGCCGCGAGCCTGCCCGAAAGGCTTGTGTCATCGCCCTTCACGACCTTCCTGAGCGGCGCGGGCAATTCCTTGCCGCGTCCCAAATCAGCAGCCACGTCGAATTCCCCCGAATCCAGTGCAAATGAGCCACGCCCGGTTCCAATCGCGTAGGGGGTGTCGAGCACCAGGTTTGAAATGATGACCTTCTGGTCGGCAAACGCGATGTCGGCGCTCATGGAGTTCAAATGGTAGAGGTCGAAGCGCGACGGACCAAGACTCAACGACCCGTTGGCCACCATGGTTTTGGGGTCAAAGGATGCACCCGTAAACTTCGCGGACCCCGTCACCAACGCATCAAGCGGGGAGGGCGTAATCAGCAATTGCGGGGCGAGCCCCGTCATGTCGACATCGGCGCTCCAATCGGGCGAATCACCTTGTGTTGATAGGGTCGCTTTCAACGTTCCGCCCGGACCGGCGTCCACCACAAACGTGGCACGAGGAACCAACATCGTGCCCTCTGCGTCGGCTTCGATTTTCACGGGGACCAAGAGCTCTGGTGCGCCCAGGCTCTTGAGCAACGGGTTGATGCCTTTCTGGATTTCAGCCTGCCCTGACGCGCTAAACGTGGCGTCGTTCAACGCGAACTTCAGTGCTTGGGCATTCAGCAAATCCTTCAATTTAAGCGACTCGATCTCGGCGACCATATCGTCGCCCAAATCGAATTGAATATTTGATACGTCCAGCGCTGACGCCGGCGCGCCTTCGACTTGGACCTCAGAGGTGATGGCCGCAACCGTGACGGACGTCGCGCCAGCCAATTCGATCCGGGCGGCCCCTTTTAGGTTCAAGCCTTCTAAGAGAGCCGCTCCGGCAAGAGTCTGCGATTCGGGCAAGACCAGAGCCTCGGCCTGGGACCGTTTCGTCTCGGGATGAAGGTCTTGGTCCAGGTAGACGACTTTGCCACCAAGGATTTGCGCGTTCGCGATCGTGATGTCGAAGTCGGTTGGGGTTGATGGCGTGTCGTCTGGTTTAACGATGTGTTGCCACTCCACTTCGCCCTGAGACCGCACCACAAAAATGACCGGGTTTTTCACGACGATTTCGCTGACGTCGAGGTCGCGACCCAATGCGCTCCAGACGTCGAAATTCGCCGAGATTTCATCGAGCGACGCCATCGGCTCGCCGTCGGAATTGACCAGCCGGACACCTTTGATTTGCAGGTTCGACCAGACGCTTCCCTCGATGGAATCGATCGTCAAAGTGCCGTCCAAGGCCTCATTCGCCGAATCCACGGCGATCCCCCGCACTTGCTCCAAAAACGCGTCTGAAGATAGGTAAACCAACGCCGCGCCTAGAGTCACGATGACCAACGCAACCAGACCGATGAGCACCTGCGCGACGCGCTTTTTGACGGTGGTGCTCATTAAAATGAATGCCCTATTCCAATATAAAACGAATAGCCCGAGATACGGTCGAGAACGGCGTTATCGGCTGGCGCCAGGGCGCTGTCTGCCGTGCAATCTGCGATGAACGACGGGCAACGTCTGAAGCGCTCGTCGTCTTCGTAATTCGAAAGTGTGTACGCAAAGTCCGCTCGAACCGGCCCGATCGGGGTCAGCCAGTAGAGCCCAACGCCCGCGCCGTACAACATCGTGTTCGCCAAATCCGCGACACTGACGACTCCCTGGTCGTTGGCGGCGGTCTCAAACATGATTTGCCCACGAGCCACGGAAGCTGCATCCACGAAGAGCGACATCCAAAGCGCACCCACGCCCAACAGGTCGCGGTCTACCCGCGTTCGTGATTCAACGGCAGCATCAAGCTGGCTCTGCGCGCCGATGGGCAGGGGTTCACCCACTTGCGTGTAATACGAAATCTGTTGTCGCCCAAAGCTGCGCATGGAGTCGACACCACCGGCGTAGAGTTTTTCGGGGATTGGGATCCCCGTTGACCGGCCAACATTATAGATGCTCGCGATATGGGCTCGCAAAGCCAGAACCTGGGGAACCAATAGGTTGTATGGGAAGTAGGCTTGGCCCGCCAATGAACCTTTCACGTAGTCCGTTTGGCCCAAGGTTAGATAGTCGGTGGCCTGCTGGCTCATCGCCTCGATCATCCAGCCTTTTGTTGGATTCAGGAAGTCGTTTCGGTAGTCGAGTCGCAGGGTTTGTTGAAGGTATTCAAGGACGTAGTCGTCGATGAACTCGTCACTTACCACCAGGCTTG
>JBFFMO010000058.1:0-11234 GCA_041554035.1 Allomicrovenator sp.
GTCTTTGTCCCACGATCGTGAGGTATCCACGTTTTTTTCATCAACGTCGTCGTTGAAAAACAAGAGTAAGCGGCCATCTTGAATTCGAAAAGTCTTAGGATTAATCGAGACCTTGGAGCCCTTGGCCACGGCGAACGCGCAGTATCCACCGTACGCAGGCACGTACTTGGCGGGGTCGACGTCGAAGAACGACTTATGCTCGGCACTTGAAAACCGATAAGTCGCACCGTCGTAGGTTGAGGCAAACGCGGGTTCGCCAGGTGTGGCCACTCCATCAAAATAGGCCACCACGTCGAAACCTTGAACGGCGACGCCCGCTTCATTCACCAGCACACGCGTTTGTGCGGCTGGTTGGATCGCTGGGTTGTTTTCGGCATTCGAAGCGCATCCGGTGGCGATGAGGGCCGCTGTGAGCAGAAGATTTGAGAGACGCAAGGTTGTTTCCTTTGCAGTAGAGCTACCCAATTGTAGCGCCGCCACTCATCTAGTCGAACACTGATGGGCTGGTATTTGTGCGGGTCCAAAATATCACACAAAAAAGAGCCCCGAACTCATGAGTGAATTTGGGGCTTCCTAATACCTTCGGCTTCATTTCGCGTCGTCTAGAACGACACGTCTGCAGCCTCGCGCCCTTTGACGTCGGTGATGCTGAAGAGCACACCTGCGATGGCCGAAAGGACGAATGAAGGGGGAAGCTCGCCGATGGCGATGATGTATTCGCGGAGCACGAACGAAGGGGGGAGTTGAAGCAGGGTGACGATGGATTCGTCGACGTTCGGGATATAGGGGGATCCGAACTTAAACAACGGGACGCAAAGGAAGCCCGTGATCATGGCCGCGATAGCACCTCGGGCCGTGAAGCCGCGCCAACTCAGCGACAGAATCATGGTGGGGCAGAACGTTGCCGAGATGCCTGACCATCCAAAGACCACGAACCAGAACACGGTCTGGCCTGGGCTGGTCGCGATGAGCGCGATCGCGACGGCGATGAGGGCGAGCGCGAACGTTGCCCAGCGCCCTTTTGTCACCATGCTTTCGTCGGAAGCTTCGGGGTGCAGGACCTGTTGGTAAACATCGCGCACCACGGCGCTGGACGCCAGAACGAGCAATGAATCCACCGTGGACATGATGGCGCTGAGCACAATCGCGATAAAGAGCCCGATGAGCACCGCGGGCAGGATAGTATCGACCAGCATCGGCAGGACGCTCTCGGCGCCTGTTCCCAGCACGGATTCAGGCTCGACACCCTGTGTGGTCAAAAGTGCGCGCCCGACCATGCCGGTCATGACCGCACCGCAACCGGCCAAAAACGTGTAACCGATCGCAACCGCGGCACCCTTTCCAATCTCGGCCTCATCGCGAAGCGCGAGGAAACGCACGAAGATCTGTGGTGAGCCCAGGAAGCCCACACCAATCAGGAAGAAAGAGACCGTCCCGAGGAGCACTTTCGGTGTCCACCCGTCTTTGCCAGCCAGGTTCAGCAGCGATGGGTCGATGGTGTTCAAAGCCGAGGTGACCTCGCCCCAACCACCGATGTGAATAATCCCGACGATCGGCAAGAAGACGAGACCGAAGAACATCAACGCGCCCTGAAAGATATCGGACCAGACGACGGCGAGGAAGCCGCCGGTGATGCTGTAGGCCATGACGACGGTGAAGCCGACCGCGATGCCGACGTAGAAATTCCAACCGAGGAAGTCGGTGAACGCCTGCCCGGTCGCAAAGATTTGCGCCGCGACATAAATCGTCACAAAAACAGATAATGCGCCGGCCGCGACGAGCCTGATTTTGTGGGATGAGTCTCCGAATCTCGACTCCAGAAAGTCGGGAATCGTGATGGACTTGTACTTTGTTGTGAGACGATGAAATCTTCGGCTCATCAGCAACCATGCGATTCCGACGCCGAGAACCTCGCCGCCGACTACAAAGAAGGCTCGGGTGCCAATCATGGCACCAAGGCCAGTGAGGCCGAGCAGAAGCCAGCCTGATTCACCGGTTGCTCGGGACGAAAACGCGACCGCCCAGAAATTGAGTGATTTGCCCGCTGCGTAGTAGTCGGTGACGTCTTTCATGCGGCGGGATGCCACCACGCCAATAGCTAGAAGCACGATGAGATAGATGACTAGACCAATTATTTTCCAGACCATTACACAGGGACCTTTGAAGAATATTAATAAATTTCACATCTTAGCATAGCACGACTAGACCGATAACGCTTGGACCCGGTCCCGGCCGCAATACCCCGTCGAAGTGTTTGGTATGACTCCCTTTATCTGCCGACAGCCAAGACCGCCGGAAAAATCGATTTGTGAAGGTGGGCAGCAAATGCTGGATTATGGGCGAGGAAACTTGAGTGGCTCAGACTCGACCATCAACGGTATCTGCGATCGGTACGCGGCATCTTGCCCGCACTGCGATTTGCGCTTGGTGCGCAGGCCCTATATGGCCTGCATGCGATTGGTCCGCAGGACCATGCGATTATTCAAACACATGCATGCCATAGGGCTCGCCGAGTCACCACAAAAACAGCCTCCCAACGGCCCGCACTGCGACTGGAAAGAACGACCGTTCCGGAATCACAGAAGCGGACGAACGCACTCGTTGGTGCAGCCATCATTCTGGTTCGTATTGCCGTCGTCGCATTCTTCGGCGCCCTGACGAACACCGTCGCCGCAGTACGGGGCCTTGGTGCAATCCGGGTTGCAGCCGTTATAGCCGCCAAGGTTTTGCCCCGCGCCCTTATCGCAGGCTTCTGGACCGTTCACGACTCCATCACCACAGCGTGCGCTGCGCATCTGGCAATCGGCCGAACAGCCGCCGTACATGCCGTCATTCACGCCGTCGTCGCAGACCTCGTTCCGAGGTTGAACGACTGCGTCACCGCAGGTTCCAGCGGGCGTACAGTCGGGGTTGCAGCCGTTGTAGCGGCCGTCGTTGGCGGTCACGCCGTTATCGCAGACTTCGGGGCCTTCTTTGATGGCGTCGCCGCAATAGCCGCCAAGCGAAAGGCAATCGGCCGAACATCCGCTGTACGAGCCATCGTTGACGCCATCGTCGCAGACTTCGCCGATGGTCACGATCGAGTCTCCACACGTTTCTTCGCAGCTCGAGCGCTGTTTGACGAAGCCGCGAAGGTCCAGTTTGAAGTTCGACCCTGAGGTGTGCCGTTCGGCGTGGAAAATCACCATTTCGACCAAGGGTTTGGGGTTTGCTACGCTCACCAAAGAATCCAAGTGAGCCTTACAGGCCGTCACAATCCCGCGCTGGGTCACGTTGGTCTCGAGCGCCGGGTTTGCCAGGTTCATGGTTGCGGCTTGCGCGCCATGCAGGCCGCCCACATCAAGGCAGAGCCGCCCATCGATGAAGACCCACATGTCGTCATCACCCGAGAAGTTCAGGATTTCGGTGCCTTCGTACTGGAAATAAAAACGAGTCTCGGTCGTGAAGTTGAAGTTGTGATTGGCGCCGTCGTTGATATTCGCGTCCGCCAAACGCAGGCTTTCGGAGCCTTGAGCCACCCAGCCACCGTCATCGATGGGGTAAAATCCCTTGGTGCTGAACGGGGCAAAACCCTGCGCGGTCGAGTCGTAACTATAAGAGCCTGTCCCTCCACGCGTGAGTGTGAGGTAGCGAATGACTTCGATATTCCAGGGGCTGGAACTGTCATACCACTGCGCGAATCTCGTCCGTGATTTGGGAAGCCCTGTAGTGTCGGTCGGTGATGCGTTGGCGTAGGCAAGGATAGGCCGCCCATTGGCCCCAAGTGTCGATTGCACGATGCCAAACGCGATCACGCCGTTGCCGTCGAGAGGGTCATTGAAGTCTGGGTGGCCGTGGGCAGCGGCGGTATCGGCGTACCACTGGATGCCCTTGAAATCGCGGACCACCAAGGGAAGCACGATATTGGCCGGGAGCGGTTCAGGTTGCACGACACAGCTCCAACCGGCTTCGACAGTACAAGTGGCCGAGCAGCCATCACCCGCAGTCGTATTGCCGTCATCGCACGCTTCTTGGTTGGCGCCGGGCAAGATCACGCCGTCGCCGCAGATGGCCGTGCATGTTCCGCCGCTGCAAAGCGGTTCGTTGGTGCACTTTTGTGAGCATCCATCAAAGGGCCGCACGTTATTATCATCGCATTGTTCGGTGCCTTCGAGCATTCCATCGCCGCATACGGTCTGGAAACACGACATCGCCGGAGGGCACGCCCAGCCGGTTTCGACCTGGCAAAGGCTCGAGCATCCATCGCCGTCGTCCATATCTGAGTCGTCGCAAGCTTCGGTGCCGGCGAGTATGCCGTCTCCACATTGTGCGGCCCGACAGCTCGCGCCAGGGGAGGGGCAGGACCAGCCGGCCTCACGTGCGCAAACAGCGCTGCAGCCGTCGCCGGGGACAAGGTTTCCATCATCACATTCTTCGGTCGGACCGACTCGGCGATCGCCACATACGACGGTGGATTGGCAGGTCTGGTTTGGAGTGGGACAGATGTAGTTGGGCTCGACGACCGCGCAGTCAGCGGCGCAGCCGTCATCGCCGACGATATTTCCGTCGTCGCAGGCTTCTTCGCCAGCAAGGATGCCATCGCCGCATTGTTGAGCGATGCAAACACCGGTCGCCAAACACACCCAACCAGCCTCGAGAGCGCAGCTCGCGCCACACCCATCACCATCATTTGGATTGCCGTCATCACAGGCTTCGGCGCCAGCCAAAAAGCCGTCCCCGCAGTCCGCAGCCGTACACGCTGCGCCGGCATCAAGACAATTCCAGCCGTCTTCAATAGCGAGGCAGTCTTCAGAGCAACCATCGTCCGATACCGTGTTTCCGTCATCGCAAGTCTCGTCCGAAGACAAATTTCCATCCCCACAGACCGTTTCATCCACACACGGCCCACTCGCCGGGCACGACCAACCATCTTCGATGGCGCTGCAGTCAGCAGCACAACCATCGTCAGCGGTGGTGTTGCCATCATCACAAGCTTCTGGGGCCGTTTGTTTGCCATCGCCGCATACGGCTTGGTCGCCAGTATCCGTATTGGTGCCCGTGTCTTCCTCGGTACCCATGTCTGGCGTCGGATTATTTGACGTCGTGGAATCGGAGCAGGCCGACAAGACGAGCGTGGCGATGATGCCGAAGTAAAGCGCGAGACGGGCCGGACGGTATTTGGAGGGCATGGGTTCCTGCGTGGGTTTTTGGACTGCTTGGGCGCCGAAAGCTACATCGTCTGAGCGACGAAACCATTCGCGCGACCCTATTACCACTATAGCGGTTTCTTTGTGCCGTACCAAAACATCCACAACGAAATCTGGCGGGAAAGAACCTCGATTTTAAGGTCCACTTAGTCGGCTACTTGGTCCGTTACTTAGTCGGCTACTTGGTCCGTTACTTAGTTGGCTACTTGGTCGGTCACTTAGTCGGTTACTTGATCGGTTGGGCTTCTTCATCTTGCGGCGGCAACAACACCTCGACATCCACCGTAAATCTAGGTTCCGAGTGGATGGAATCGGCTAAGCCGCCAATTGGTGCGTAAGCACGTCGATGTCGTCGAGGAACGCGGCGAGTTCGCGCGGCCAACGGATAACGTCATTCATTTGCGGGCCACTCTATTCGACGTTTTTCAAGTGCTTGCGGCACTGAGCCTGTAGCGGCTGTTCGTGCGGACGCGGATGACCCGAAACGAAAGTGTCGCAATGGTGTTTTCCCAGAGACTCTTAAACTCGTGAATATCTGCAATCGACGCGTCGACTTTTCCTCGCAGCACTGAGCCATCGATGAGTCGCGCTTCAAAAGCCCTTGATTCGGGCAGAATTCCAATAATGGTGGCCCTGTGTTCCTGAGTCGTTTCCTCGATGTCGCGGTCGTCGAGCGCCGTTAGAATCCGTTGAATCTGGTCGTTCTCTTTCAGTTCGATCCTGCGCGTTTGAAAACGAGCCGCGAAAAGTGCTCCATTATCAGAAAGCAATTTGGCAAATGCTCGCACCTTTCCCGCGGCACGGGGATGAACGTCAGCGATCGTCTCAGAAATAGCCTCATCATCATTGGATGATGCTTGGTCTAGCAATTGAAGTGTGAAATCGATCGCACGTTCATAAATGTCGTCATTCGGTGATTCATTGGAATCTTGGATTTCCAGTTGTTCGTCGTGTTCAACGGCAGGTAATTCCAGTTCGAAACCAAACGACCCGAGGGCAGTGTCGACAATTCGCAAAGTGCGACCTCTCAACGGGAGCGGACCTCGTTCAGCCAGATTCCCCATCAGGCTAGCTGCAACAGTGTCCGTGGCCTCGACAAAGAGTTTAATCGCGTCAGCGCCGAACACCGCATCAATGGACTGCGAACCGTCGACTGGCCGTCCCCTGAAAGTGATGGGAAGTCGTTTAGGTTCGCCAATAATACGGATCTGCGCCAGACGCTCTTGGGCAGCAAGGATTCTGTACTCAAGTTGATGGCGCTCGATGAGACTGTCGTCCGACAACTCATCAAGGAACCCCTTAAGCGTGCCGATTTCAGCTCTAAGTTGTTCCGATTGCGTACTCATTGCGCCTCCAGCCACGTCATCGCGTTGTGATCGTCTGCCGTATCAAGGTCGATGCACACAAATTTTTTCCATCGATTCGTTTCGCGTTGGTGCGACCACATCGAATACCAATAGCTAATTTTTCGTGCATATACGTGATCAATCGTCGTGTCCGTCGGCACAAAGTAGTGGTCTACCATAAATTGGCCCTTCACGCGTGGCTGGAATAAGGTTGGGAAGTCCGCCAAAAGACGTTTCTGCGCTCCTAAATCACCTAACCCGCAGAACGTGACGACATCGACATCGTTGGGAGGCGTTTTTCGTAGTTGCTCCACGTTCTCGACAAAGCTTCCATCGACCCATTGAAATCCAACTTCGAGGCCAGCGCCTCGCATTGTATTGCGAAGATTCAGCAGTCCGCGAAGAATTACACGTCGTTCTACGGAGGTCCCAAATCGCTTGCAAAACGTCAAGATATCAACCAAATAGGGCGACCGGTCCGGCGAAGTGCCGTTATTTTCGCGAATTGGCGGTATTACGCCAAATATATCGAATTCAGGAATCACAGATGTCACCAAGCCCCCTCAGAATTTGAGCAATCATTCTATCAGCCTAGACTCAAAAGCAAAATAGACCAACTATTTAACAAAACCGAGCGTATTTACAATTCGTGGATGTCACTGCAGGCTTTCCATATAGGGTCGCATCACATTGGCTACTCGACATAGCGTTGCGTAATGCCACAGTTCATCAATCGTCACGCGCTTTTCTCCCCACGACTCTTGAAGGGCTTCGAGCGCTCATCAACCCCGATCTTATTGCGAAATTATGAAGTGAATCAGTCAGCGCAACAACGGATTCCAACAGATACAACCTTACGCATCCGTGGCCAGCGCAGGTTCTCGGCCATCGCGCAACGCAGCCCAACGTCGTTGAATTCGAAGCTGCCACCTCGGATACGGCATGGGGAGTTGGGGTCGTCGCCATCACACGCGTTATCCCACTCGGCCGCGTTGCCGGCCAGGTCGTACACCGCCGAATAAGCCGAATCCGGGGAGTGGCAACCGGGTAGGGTGCCAACGTCGATAAAGCCCCAGGTTGTGTAATCCTCGGCGTCCGCGCCGCGGCAAATCTGGGTGTCGAGCTCGTCGCCGTACGTGTACTCGTGGGCCCCGCCCGAGGTACATGCGGCGTGCCATTCGCTGATGGCCGGGTCAGCATACGCGTTGAAATCGTAGCCGGCCCCATCACTGATGCCTCCGCACAGGCGTTTGCCCGCAGCAGCGCAATACGCGGTGGCGTCGCACCAATCCACGCAGACCACCGGTTCGTTTTCGCCGCTATCGCATTCGGGTTCGAAATCCGTGTTTTCGGCGCACGAACTGGGTTGCCCAGTGGTAGCCGGGGAGGTCGCAAGCCACGCGTCGTACTGGCCGCGAGTGACCTCGGTGGTGTCGATGCAGAAGCCCTCAGGCAGGCGAGCCATCTCGGGGCCCATGCCGGCGGGGCAACCGTCAGCGCCGGGTAAGAGTTCGGGGGGCACCGCGCGTGCGGTCGGGTTTGGACGTTCCATCACACCAATACCAACAGCCACCGCCGCCGTCACGAGGACAAAAAGTCCGATTTTATTCGTATTTTTCATCACCAAAACACCGGAGAAGAGTTGCGGTAAGGAGCATCGTCAGCCATCGGAAAATGCCGCTCGCTGTTGCTGCTGGCGGGGAAGCCTTCGTCTGCATTGCCATTTTGCAGGTTGCCCTCAGCCAATCCAGCGACGTTGCGGAGCCGATATCGATGCCCACCGGCGTTAATCAGGTTGTCTTCCAGCCGCGTGCACCCGAGCAAATACAACAACATATAACCGTCGTTGATCGTGTTCTCGGCGATGAATTGTTTCTGGTTCCACGAGTTATGAATTCCAGACCCGTAAAACGTGTTTCCGGCGATATAATTACCGATGGGATTATTGCGCACGGCCTCACGGACCTGCGGGTAGCCGATGATGCCCCAAAGGCCGTTGGAGCTGCGCGTCGTCATTCGCACGACGTTATTCAGCACCACCGTGTCCGCGTTCTGCCACAAGACGATGGGGCCGTCTGTTTGGCCTTCCCAGTCGGGGGAGGTCTCGCAGGGCAACGATGCGTCGTAGTTTCCGGCTTCGTTGACCTGGCATTGCGTCATCGTGTTTTCTTCGAGCCAGACATTATGCCCGCTCGAGCTCACGTAATCCCCACCCCAGTTGTCGTGAAAATTATTACGATAAATTAAAATGTCTTTATCGGTCCGACCGGCGCCTTCGATATCGACCCCAAATTGTGGGGAAGTGCCCGAGATATGATGGATATGATTATTTTCGATCACGATATTATGGCCACCAACAACCGACACACCTTGGCGTCGATTATGGTGAATTTTATTATTTCGGATCGTCACGTGGGTGCTTGGGACTTCTGCGTTTGGGTCATCGTCCTTAGGCGCAGAGCCCACGATTAAAACGCCGTCACCGGTGAGTTCGTGCAGCTCCATGTCTTCAATTAAAATGCGGTTGGAGCTCGTCCACACGCAGATGCCATGGCCCTCATCGTTGGACCCACCTGAGTAGTCGTGGCCGGCGCGGTCTCCACGGATTTCGCCGCCGCGGATCGTGATGTCGTCATTTCCGTCGGTGCTGATGACGCAGTAATTATGGCGGTCGTTCGGCATCATCTCCAGGATGGTGCCGTCCGACAACTCCAACGTCATATTCCCCGGAAGCTCAAGCCCGGCCGAATAAATATCGTTGGTCAGCTCGCCCACCATATAATGCCCTGGTGGGATGATGATCTTGTCGTGGCCATTATCGACAGCCCACTTGATGCCTTCATTCATGCGCTGACGCGTCTCGACCGGGTCGCCCTGATTATTGTCGATCATCCATCGACCAAGCTCGAGCGTGTACGCGTTGGTGTGCTCAGGCGGCAGCGTCGCCGTTGGGCGAGTGCCGACCTCCCACGCACAGGCGCCGTCTCCAGGCACGGGTATCACTACGCCCGCGTCGCCGTGGGTCTCGCCGCCGTCTGGATTAGTGGTAGTACCGCCGTCTTGGGTCGTCGATGAGCCGTCCAGGCCACCAGCGTCGTTCGCGGAAATGTCGCCGTCACAGCTAGAGCAGCCCGAAGCCAGCAAACACCAAAGGATAATGGCTGCCCACCGGGCATCACCGCCATAGAGGTTTAGTGCTTTTGTAATCATGTGGTCACATTACGCTAGGACGAGGTGAAAATCCAGACGTGGGACGATCACCTCCAAACCCTCTTCGTTGTCTATGGTTAGGGCAGATTGGTGATTTCGTAAAAATCGCCACGTGCACTGGTGCCGCGTGTTACCAGATACAGCGTATCGAGCGATGCCTCGTAATGAAGGCTGTGTGCCAAGAGCTGATTATAAGCGCTGCTGCCCACCGACGCCGTCGTCAGTGGATAAGTGATAATGGCGCCGTCGGTTCTGACCTGCGTGAGCTGCGGTTTTGATGCATAGGCGATCCACCAATTCTCGTTCGAGTCGAGCACGATGTTCACTGCGCCACTGAGGGTAAACGGGTCGATCTCGGTTTGTCGGACCACCGTCAGTTTGGAGCCCGAACCGTCCCATAACTGCAAGAGCGTGCCACCGAGATCGTCCTTGCAGAACGTCGTCCATCGCGTCTTTCTGGGGTGAGAGACAGGTCCGTTCATAAACGCCGCGGTTCTCGATCCACATTGTGTTGACCGAGCCATTGGGAGCGACGCCGAGCGGTTGCCAAGCACTGCTGATGTAGCACCGTTGCCTGCTAGAGCCAGCGCAATCGGGGACGAAAGCGTGACGCCAGGCGCGAGCGACATAACGTTGAAGAACCCACTGAACGCACCGAATTGCATGATCACATTCTCGCTAACCCCCGAAAGTGCGAGGTACGGCTCATCCTTGATGGTCACGGGTTTGCTCCGTAGGCGGATTGCAGCCCCTGTCTCGCGGTCCAAGACCACTCCCTTCGCTTGGGTCGTCGATCCTGCGTCGTAGCGAATGGCGGGGCCAGAGAGTCCAAACTCCACGTTTCCGATAAGGTTTAGGCCCAGCCATCGAGAGCCGTCTTTGTCGACCACGACGTCGCCTACAGGGGAGGTAAACGGCAAATTGGTGAGCTCGGCCGAAGTGGCGACGGCGCTCTGTGTCAAAGTGTCAAAACCAGCCAAAGACATAGTGTTGCTGGTCCTAGACGCGAGCCAATAGATGACGCCCTGAAAGTACCATGTTCGATTGGTCAACATGACCGCGTGTTGCGTGCCAATCTTCTCGAGACACAGCTGGCCGCCCGCAACGCACTTGGGTTGAGGGACCGGCTGACAACTTGTGCATGAAATGGCCAGGGGCTTGATGAAAAGGCCCGCGCCAATCACACCGGTTTCTGGCATCGGCACGGTCACACTTTGGGAGGTCGACGCCGTCTGCGCAATCCCAGTCCAGTCCCCGTCCGTGCGCATCCACGCCTGGCATTCCTCGTCGGTCGAGTCGCCTTGCTGCCGCAAAGCCTCGTCGAAGGGTAGAGTGATCGATACGGGTTGCGTGAAGGCCAAGTTCTCTGGAAGCACTCGGTACTGAGGCCCGATGGCGGTTGCGAGCTCGGGCAGTGGCGTGGCGTCGACGGCGAGCTCGACCGTGATGGGGGTGTCCTCGGCCAGTGCGCCAGCGGGCACCAGAAGCCGAA
>JBFFMO010000059.1:0-10785 GCA_041554035.1 Allomicrovenator sp.
AGAGAAATGTTCTCCATGGCGCCGCCGATCTCGGGCAGCGCGAACTGGAAATATTTGGGGAAAGGAAAGGCCATGTCGTATTTTTTGGTCATCCACGTGAGCATCTCGCGCGTTCGACCAAAAGAGCGTTTTAGGTTTTCGGCGGAATGGTAATGGGCCCCAAAATACGCAACGGGCAGGCCTTCGAACTCCCCATCATCTGCGCGGGTGAAGCGGCCGATGGCAAAACACGTGATGTAACTTGGGCAAGGGAAATCAAGCGCCCAATGTGCGGTCTTGGTCCCGTCGTCGTGGGCCTGTTCACCGACAAGTCGGCCGTTGGCCAAGATCGTCAAATCCGCGTTGGCGCGCAGGTGGAAGTCCAGCTTCACGCGCACATTGGGCAAGTCGATGCAGGGATACCAATGGCGTGCGCGCTCGGTCTCATGGTCGGTCGCAGCCCAATAGCCCGCGTCGGGATAAGCGTCGCAAGGCTTGGAAAAATAAAGCCCGGACGTCGGCTCCACGATACGGTAGGCGACCGAAACCTTGCGCGACTCATCGAGCGCGAAGGGTTTTTCCCAACGAATCTTGAGTTCCTTGCCGTCGTACTGGTGCGACATCTGCGCGCCGGTCGCGTCATGAACACGGACTTCGTCGAAGTCCACGGCGTTCAGCGTGATCTCTTGTGCCCCAGCTCGCCGCGCCACAACGGTCGTTGTGACGACACCGGAGACGGACTCGGCCTCGATATCGACTTGAAGTTCGATCGTATTATGAACGGGTTCAAGTGAGAGGTCGGGTGGATATTGGTTTTCGGTATCAGGACTTGCGAATCCGTGGCCGCCTTTGCAGCGGCAACCGACATGATGATGTTCAACGACAGGCATAATGATATCTCGGGAAAATCTATGCCTGTTTGTAGCCCCGTCCGCCGCGGATTAAAAGCCGCATCGCTTCTCAGTTCGGGTCGAGGTCGACCTCAATGTCGAAGACCACTTTACGTTCGCGATTCAGAGTCGGGATATGGGCGTCGAGATCGTTCCAGGGCAAGAGCACCGACTCTTGGAAATTATTCGAGTTGGCGACGTAAATCGAGGTCGCATCGGAGCCCGTGGCCATGGAGTCGAATTTCTGATCCGTGGCGTTGGCATCGATTTCATTATGAATGGTGATCGAGTCGTCGCCGAAATCAAACGAACGGCGGAAATTCACGTCGGTGCGTGGTTTTCCGGTGATCAGGACTTTTTGCAGGATCCCACGAACGACGTTGGGTCCTAAGCGTCCGATGCTGATATTCATGCCACGAAATGCCATCTGCTTGACGGGACTTGGCAAGGGATAACGACGTTTTGACATCGAGCCGTAAGACGCAAAACGTCCGGCTTCGACGTCGACCTCGGTGATGAAGGTATCGTCGACCAGATGGGACACCAGGGTGTCGCCGTCCTCGGAGTGCAAGAGAAGCCCTGAATCGCTGTAAAGCGGCCCCATCTCATCAAATACTTTGATGACGCCGCCTTTGGCCAACGACAACACCGCGTAATATTTGGGAGTCTTTTTCACAAAGATTTTGGCGTCCGAGAACCATTTTTCAAAGGGTTCACGATTGTCTTCCAGCAGGCCAAAACGCTCGTCGTTGTAGTCCAGCCAAGCATGCATCCAATCGTAGACGTAGTGCGCGCACATACGATTATCATCGTTGAAATAACGGCGCCGTTCCGGGAGTGAGCGATGAAGGTAGGTGTCAGCGATTCGCCCGGCATCAGGATAGAATCGCGACATCACCTCAAACCCATGCGGGTAAAAGTGATACGTATTTCGGCTGCCATACTCGCCGGCATACGAGCCGTCCGGGTGCACAAAATAGGTGGCGAAATCCACGGCTGATTTGAGGGATTCGACGATGCGTGGGTCTTGGGATTTTTGCCAGAGCTTGGACAAAAACGCGATCGAACAGGAGTGGTAGCCGGGGTCGGCGCCTTCGTATTCCTGATACCAACCCTCGTCGTGTTGCCATGACAGGGTCAGTTCAAGGAATTCATCCGAAGCCGTTTTGTACTTCGGATTTCCTGTGATCAAATAAACATTATACAGCGCCAGCGCTGCAAATGCCTGGTGGTTTGCGAGCTGGCCGGTCTCGTTATGCGTGGATAACCAGTCTGCGCGCAGCGCAAAAAAGTCCTCCATTTCTGGGTCTTCAAGTTCAAGTTCCAGGTACGACTCGGTCATGGCGTAGGTCGAAAATACCAACGCGCCCAACGCTTTTTCGAAGGGGAAATAATCGTCGCACGTCCCGTCGGAATGTGAGGCCTTGATCGAAAAACGGATCGACGCGATCACAAGCTCTTTGAGGCGCTCGACCTGATAATACGGGTTATTTGGGAAGGGGTGTTTGTACGCCATCGCCAGAGGCAGGCAAAATTCCTGATTCATTCCGCAGGGGAAGTCGACCGTGCGGTAATGCCAGAATTCTCGGTCAAAACACCCGTAAGTTTCCGAGTATTTATTCTTGTCGATCATCAAGATGATGCGCGGCAGCATGCGAAGCGCTTCGTGCGCGTACCAATCCCGATTTCCGGGTTTGGGTTCGGGAAAACGCACCGGTGACTTGCGCGAGCTTTTGAAGCGAAGAGAATCCATAGGTGCAACCGTAGTAGAGATCAGACGTCAAAAATGGCGATATGATAGAAGCCCACCGGCGACGTTCCGTCGATGCGTTGAAGCAGTGAAATAGCGGGGCTAGGGGTCTTGTTGGGGACCACGCTTCCTTGCGCATCGTAAGAGCGCAAATTCAAACCGGTCTTTTTGCCCAGCCAACGCATATAAAACGAATTGAATTTGAGTGAACCCCATTCCTCGCGCTTGAGGATGCCAAAAGCCATCATCAACGGGTTTTGGACGTTGGGTTCGATCAAGATCACGTGTTTGCGCGCGACGCGTTTCATTTCGCGCACGGCAATCAAAGGGTCTTCGAGGTGATGCAGCAAGTTGCCGCAAAAAACGATGTCAAAACTATCGTCGTCAAAGGGCAGATGTTCGGCGTCTCCGACGATCTTTTGTTCCCATGGCAGCGGATTCATCTCGAGCATGTTTTTCGAGAAATCAAGGCTGGTCAGGTCAAACGCCGCATTGAACGTGTGGCTGAAATAGCCATTGCCTGCGCCGATTTCGAGCATCGTATGTCGCTCTTTGCTCGGCAAATGCTCCAAAATATAATCGAGTTTTGGTTTCGCAAATGCGACCACGGCCGGGTGTTCCGGGCTGCGGCGTTTTTTGGCGGATTCCCAGAACGTCTTTTGCTGCTCGTAATCGACAAAGGGCATATGAAACTCAGTACGGTTTTTGGGCGACCACGGCCTGATTGACGAACGAGAAGTTCAAAATTCCGAGGCGACGAATCATATCGTCGATTTCCAAAGAAAGAACAGGGTCGAGCGAGATATCCAGATAGGGAAGGACGCCTGTGAAGACCCACATGAAGGGGTGGAATTCCGAACGCTGGAACCCAGCCTTCTGGCAGTATTCGACAAGCAAGTCGCCTGTGACTTCGACCTCGTGAAATTCGTCCTGCACCAGGCCAAATTTGCCGGCGAGGTCGTCCCAGAATGGGTTGGGGCATGTGGCCACAAAAACGCCGCCTGGTTTGAGGACACGAAACGCCTCGTCTACCGCATCTTGAGGGCGGTCGAGGTGTTCGAGCACGGCCAAACACGACACAAGGTCGTAGTGGTCGGCCGGGACGGATTCAGGCAAATCCATCACGTCGCCCTGAATCATCTTCACGTTCGAAGGCAGGATTGGCGCTGAATCCAGAAGACTCTCGGCATACTCCACACCCAGGTATTCGCCGGCTCCGCCGAGCAATTCTCGGATATGAAGAAGGGTCAGGCCGTCGGCCGCGCCCATCTCGAGGACTTTGATTTCGTGCATGTCTGGGTGATAGGCACGGAAACCGTTCACGGCGACTTGGCCGCGCACTTTATAGCGAAACGACAGGTGCGACTTGGTTTGGCGCCCTGTGTTGTAGGAATCATCCATGACTCCTCGATAACTCGATTCATTCGCTGCCATAAGTACCTCCGGGAAGGCCTAACTATTTGAGTTTCGAAGGGGCCGCAAGGCTTTTCTGCTCCAGCCGATAGGGCGGGAAGATGCGGCTCACAAAGAAGGTATGGGTCAGGGTGGGCGGTTGTGCAACGTAGTTCAAGATGATGTCGTCTTTTGCGTCGCCCTCAAAATCCACGATGAAATACCCCGCAAAGCGAATCGTACGGTGCTCACGGTCCATTTTGATGCGCTGAACGCTGGTCAGTCGTCGCTCCGCAAATACCAGATATCGCGCGCCCGTGGTCGTCAGTCCGCCCACCCGTTTTACGTTCCGATGCAGATAATAGCGCCCCTGAATCGTGATGTTCACGCTGGAATGGGTGGCGATGATGTCGGTGCGGCCTGAATGATCATGGAGCCATTTAGTCGCCAGGTATTCATTGAACCGCGACTCGTAGGGCGGGTTTCGTTTGGGTGAACGCTCGGCGCTGATGCTGAAGGTCCGCAAATGAAGGGTCTCGGCATTCGAATAAACCCCGCCCAGAAAAACCATCACCCCCAGAGCCACCGCGGTCGATTGTCCACGAGGATCGATCCAGTCAAAGCCGCGCGTGAGCGCGAGCAGGCCAAGGGTGGCTGACATGATGATCGCGGGCATGAAGAGCAATGAATAAAACACATGCACATAGGCCGCATTCTTAAAGACCATGAAGTAGATCAGCGGCCCGACGATGAAGGTCACGTTGACGGGGTGAATCCGAAAAACAGGTTCGTGGGCATGTGGTTTTTTTAACTGCCAAATCAGACCGGCCAGCGCCAGGATCAGCAGGGGCCACCCAAAAAAATCGACGAATCGGCCTGAGGTGATGTCCCAAACCTGGCTCAACGTCGTGCCCGTGGCTCGGCGTTTTCCAAGGGTGATCAATCCGCCGTCTGCGACCGTGTTAAGCCACAGGAAGAGGGCCGCTGCGGTGGTAGACGTCGCTACGCCAAGTGCTAAGAATGTTTTCCAGCGGCGGTCGAGCAACAAAGACAGGCCCATCGCAGCCGCGATGAAACAGCCGCTCCAATCAACGCAGACCGCCGCCACCATGAACAACACGGCGATCATGTCGCTGCGTTTGGTTTTTTTAGCGAAAAAGACCAGCGCCAGCAGGCTGAAAAAGAGGATCGGGACTTCGTAATTTAAGAGTCGTCCGTATTCCATCTGCATCGGGGTGAACACGAAGATCCATGCGGCCGTAAGCCCCGCTAACGGTGAAATGCGTCGTCCAAGCGCGTACCAAATCCAATAACAGGCGATCGCCATCAGCACCGGAATCAGTTGTGCGGCCCACTCGGATTGGCCAAAAACCTCGAAGCTGAGGCCGGTCAGGATATTCACCGTCGGGGGATGATTCCAATGGATCGGCCCCGTGGGTGCGTCGATAGGATACATCGCTTTATAGGGCAGTAACTTCGAGGCGACCCAACCGATATCCAGGTAATTACGAGCGATGATGCCCCGCATGGCGCCAGCCCAGCCCACATGACCCAGCAAAAAAGGGCGTGCGATTTCGTGGACGCTGAGCAAGGTATGGAGTCCGAAACCAAGCCAGAGCAGGAATCGGTGGATTCGGCTCACGTTGAACTCTTCATCGAGACCCGCATCAGGAACGGAAGCCCGATCAGCGTGAAGAGCCACAGGCTGACTGCGCTGTACCCGATCGTGGCTGCAAACACGGCGGCTTCGTTCACGGGCCCGAACGTATGAAGGAGCGCCACAAATGCGGCGTCGCGTGTGCCCATCCCGCCCACCGTCAGCGGCAGGAGGCCCACAAAGAGGGCGAGTGGCCAGGTCGCAAGGGTCGCCAGAACAGTTGTGTCCGCGCCAAATCCCTCTAAAAGTGCCACGACGATGAAGACGTTCATCAACCATGTCAGGATGCTAAAGAAATTAACCCACACAAAAACCAGGGGTTTTTCGCGCAAGGTTTCGAACACCCGCACAAGCCTCCCCAGTTTTTCGGCCTTATTCCGAAGGATGGGCAGAGTCCGGTAGCGCCCACTCAGGATGAAAAAAATCACGACGATCCACTCGGCCGCCAGAATCCCCAACGCGACGATTGTGCCCTGCCAGAAGCCGATATAGGCGCTTCCGAGGGTGGCAAGGATGCATAGCGACTGCACGTCGATCATGCGTTCCACCAGCACGGCTCCAGATCCTTCAAGAGGAGGGCAGATATCGCGTAAGATAAAGGCTCGTGCCAGATCTCCGGCTCGACTTGGCGTGATGAGGGCCAAAGGCCAGGTCGCCAGAATGGCTTCTGTGGCGCGCCACAGACGTATCTCGTGTCCGAGCGCATCATACACGACCTTAAGCCTGTAGGACGCAGCCCAGACGGCGATGACCATCAATCCCACGGCCACGCCGACCCAGCGCCAGTCGGCTTGCCGAAGCGTCTTTTCGAAGTCCTGAACACCCGCAATCTGCGAGACCAACACCCAGACCACAAGCCCGGTCACACCGAGCATGGGGAGGATGCGCCAATCAAAGCGAAAGAATTGAGGTGTATTGTTTTCCAACGTGGCCCCGAGGGGAGGGAGGCAGCACGGTTACCGAAAAATGCGTGGCGTGCAAAATCAAAAAGGCGGCATCTTTTGGATGCCGCCTTAATGCGGAAGGGGGGACTCGAACCCCCACGAGTGTTACCTCACTAGATCCTTAGTCTAGCGCGTCTACCAATTCCGCCACTTCCGCGTGGTATTCCCTGTTGGAACGGACGAAGGAAATATTTTACCACGGCCTTCGTGTCAAGACGCTTTTATGAGTTATTGCTCACCAATCGTCGGTATCGGGTTCTCAAAATAGATGCTCTGACTTGGGAAGGCGAAAGAAGACCCTGCGTCTTCAACGACTTTCATGATTTTGAGGTAGATATCCTGCCGTGCATCAAGCCATTCGCCCCAAACGGTCGTATTGGTGAACGCGTAGATCATGATGTCGAGTGACGAGCCGCCAAAACCGACAAAATTCACGAGCCAAAACTCCTGATCGATGGCTTCGTGCGTACGCAAGACGTCCTTGATGCCATCGACGATTTCGATCATCTGCGCCGCCGACGTGCTGTAGACCACGCCGATCTGTGCGTTGATACGTCGTTTGGGCATCTCGCTGAAGTTTTCGACCGCGGAGTTCGCGACGTCTTTATTGGGGACCGTGATCACGGTCTTGGCAAACGTCCGGATTTTGGTCGAACGAAGACCGACTTCTTCCACGACGCCTTCGCCGTGGTCGCTTTTAACCCAGTCGCCCAGCTTAAACGGGCGATCCGTGAAAATCATGATCGAGCCAAACCAGTTGGCCAAGGTGTCTTGTGCGGCCAAAGCCAGCGCAAGGCCACCAATGCCAAGGCCTGCGATCAGGCTGGTGACGTCGTAGCCCCATTGTTGAACGATGGTGATGATCCCGACACAGATGATCGAGATGCGCAGCATCCGCTTCACGAGGGGGATCATGTGGTCGTCCATGTCGGACTCGGTTTTGCGCGCGAAGCGTTCCATTCCGTCGACGAGCACATCGACAGCGCGGAAGATCATCCATGCGGCAAAAACAGTCCCGACTGTCTTGAGCAGAAGAACTGCCAAAACATGGAGCTTCTCGGGCAGATCCAGGGCCAATAAACCCAGATACATGGAGACCACGAGGATGATCCATCCCAGAGGCTGCTCCACCTTTTCGATGAGGAGGTTATCGAGATTCGACGCCGTTTTTTCGAGGACCTTGTCCAGAGGGCGCATGAACCGGCTGAGCAAGACGTTCTTGACGGTCAGACCTACAAGAATCGCGAGCAGAAAAAGGCCGATCCGCCATACCGGAACATCAAAGAGGTTCCAGGCCAGGAATTCCTGAAAAAGTTCGTTGTCGATCATCATCAAAAGCCGGGTTCAGGGAGTGAGTCGTGGAGGAGGGCCAAAAACCGGGGCCGGAGCGGCCTCGGAGAGTTTTGAAATGGCCACTTCAATGGCTTTTTCAAGTTGGGGATCGTGTCCGGCAGCGGCCTGCGCTGGGGAAATTTCGACCTCGATATCCGGCACGGTCCCGAAGTTTTCGACGGCGTATCCCACGTCTTTGAACCAGAACGAAAATTCCGGTTGGGTCGTGATGCTGCCGTCGACGAGCGCATGCCTTGGCCAAATCCCGACCACTCCGCCCCAGGTGCGTTTGCCGATCAGAGGCCCCAATTTCATCAGCTTGAAACAGTGCGAAAAAATATCTCCGTCACTGCCCGCGTGCTCGTCGGTGATCGCCACCAGCGGGCCGTTCACGGCTTCGTCAGGGTAGGTACGAGGCACACCATAACGGCTGACATCGTAACCAATCGTGCGTCGCGCGAGTTTCTCGAGCAGCAGCTGACTGACGTGTCCGCCACCGTTGGCTCGAACGTCGACGATCAGCCCATTCTTGCGGAACTCGGAGACAAAACCGCGATGAAATTCGGCGAATCCATTCACAGACATGTCTGGGATATGGATGTAGCCAACTTTGCCGTCGGTGGCCTCGTGGACCCTTTGCCGGCAGGTGTTGACCCATTCGCGATAACGCGCTGGAAACTCCGTGAGCAACGTCCGAACCGTGACTCGGTGCGGATCGGCGTCGCCACGCTGCAGCACGATTTCGACCTCTTGCCCGATCAGGTTCACCAATCGCTGTTGGACCGACGAGGTCTTGCCGAGTCGTTGGCCGTTGATGGCCAAAATTCGGTCCCCGTTTTCGGCATCGATTCCGGGGCGAGCAAAGGCCGAGCTTTCTGCAGCGTTCCAGGTATCACCCTGGACGATATGGGTGATTTGATAGGCTTGGGCGTCTTCGTTCCAGTCGATGTCGGCACCCAGAAACCCGGGGCGATACGCGGGCGGTCGTCGATAATCCCCGCCAAATTCGTAGGCGTGGCTGGTGCCGAGTTCCCCCTGCATCTCCCAGACGAGGTCCGAGAACTCGGAGCGTGATGCTGTATGGTCGACCAGTGGCGCGTATCGCAACCACACGGCGTCCCAGTCCAACCCACCGAGCTCGGCACTCCAGAAGTGGTCGCGCATCAGTCGCCAGGCCTCGCGGAGCATCTGACGCCACTCATCGCGTGTGTCCACGGCAACCGAGACTCGGCTGAAGTCCACGATGCCTGATTTTCGTGACGGGCGGTCGTCTTCGTCCTCTTCCAAGGATAGGCCCGGCCCGCTGGCAGAGACCAATCGCAGGGACTCCCCGTAAAAACCCATGGTCTTGCGGTCCGGTCCAAGAACGAACCCGGCAACTTCGGGGGCAAATAATTTGGTCTCGTAATCTTTGAGGCTGAAATACGACACGCGTCCGTCAAAACTTGGTGCCGGGTGGTCTTCGTCGACCTCGGGCGCGCCAAGCGGGAAACTTGTCCAAAAGACGCGTTCCGCCGTGGCTGCAAGTTGCGAGTACTCACCCACGGCAACAGGGAAGGCCTCTACTCTGTTGAAGATCCCCATGAAATCGATTTCGACGGGTTTGGGTGGAGCGTCTTTTTCGTCGTCGCGCTTTTCTTTGTCGGACTTCTCGTCGTCTTTGGACTCGGAGTCCTCAGAGTCGTCGTCTTTGTCCTTGTCGTCTTTTTCGTCGTCATCTTCTCCGTCGAGGGCACGTGGCTTCTCGACAAAAGGAGACCCAATATCGGGTCGGAGCGTGATCAGACACGGTTTCATGGAAGCCGGGAATGAGATTTCGAAAAAGAGCTGGTCGTAGACGGGCTCGAAGAACCGGTAGGAAAGGAAATAGAGGTATCGTCCGCCCGGATCGAAGACCGGCTCAACGTCCTTAAATTCGCCGCTGGTGGCGTCTTGAATCGAGCCGTCCACAAGGTCGGCGATCTTGATTTGAGTCGTGTGGAATGAGTTCGGTGAGCTGTAGGCCAGAAAACGAGAATCGCCCGACCAATCAAATCCCATCATTCGGTCGTATTCGGAGCGGTCCAAAATCCGAATGGCCCCCGTTTCGACTTCGATCACGCCGATTTCCTGGCGTTGATTATGGAACGCGATCAGTTTTCGGTCGGGTGAAAGGGCGATGTCGAGCGGTCGTCCGATCAGTGGGTCTTCGGTGAGGATTTTGGGTTCGGCCGATCCGTCAGCGACGTGGATCTCAAATCGTTCTTCCCCAGATTCGTCGCTGACGACCAGAATATTCGTGTCGTCGAGCCAGACCGGAAGTCGATACCGAACTCCTTGCTCGACACCGTTTTGGCGCACTCCGCCTTCCCAATGCGCAAAATTGAAGAGTTTGCCTCGGGTTACGATCGCAAGAGAGTGTCCCGCTGGATGAAGCGCGATGTCTTCAAGATACGCATCGCCCTCAACAAATTTGCGGTTCAACTGGGTTTGGGGTGAGGCGTAGTCGACCTCAACGCGCTGACAGGTGTTATCGACGGGGTCGTAAACGTAGATCGCGCCGCCGGCTGTGTAGGTGATGCGCCGGCCATCGGTCGAAGCAAAACGCACATAAAAGTCGTCGTGGTTGCTGTGTTTCTGGAGGTCGTTGCCTTCGACGTCACAGGACCACAAATTGCCGTGTCCATCACGATCGCTGACAAAATAGATGCGCTCGTTCAGCCACATCGGCCGGCAGTGGCCCGCAGGTTCATCGGCAAAAAGACGCTGCCATTTTTCGCCGTCACGACTCAGCCACAAGACGCCCGCAGTGCCGCCTTTATAGCGTTTCCAGCGCGCCAAATCGTCTGCGTTACGCGAGAC
>JBFFMO010000060.1:0-10702 GCA_041554035.1 Allomicrovenator sp.
ATGCCCTCCTGTCGATGTTGGTAGATGGCTTCGCCAGCAACGATGGCGTCGTCCACCACAATCCCAAGCGTCAGAATGAACCCGAAGAGCGAGATCATGTTGATGGACACATCCATGACCGGCATGAACAACATCGCGCCCAAAACCGAAATCGCGATACCTGAGGTCACCCAGAATGCGAGCCGAATTTCGAGGAATAGCCCCAGCACAATCAAGACCAGTCCGACTCCGAAAAACGCGTTCTTGAGCAGCAAATTGATGCGGTCTCGGAACACTTCGGATTGGTCGTTCCATACCGCAAGCCCAACGCCGTCGGGCAATTCGCTGTTTTTGCGCTCGATATATTCTTTGACTGCGTCTGCGACTTCGATCGGAGTTTGGTCGCCGATTCGAAACACGTCGACCCGCACCGCGCGCTCGCCGTTGAACGTGGCTTCACGGTCGACTTCCTGAAATCCATCGATCACCGTCGCCACGTCGCCGACTTTGACCGTCGTGCCGTCTGGCTGAGCGAGAACGGTGATGTCTTCAAATTCGTGTCCGAATTCGCGCCGCTCGGTGGTGCGCAGCAGGATTTCTCCGCCGGAGGTTTTTACGCCACCGCCGGGAAGCTCAACCGAGGCCTGATTCACAGCTGTGGCCACTTGAGCCAGAGACATGTTGTAGCGACGCAGATTATCCTGCGGCACTTCGATCGAAATTTCTGGGGCACGAACGCCGCCGAGTTCGACCACGGTGATGCGTTTGTCGCCGAGCAATTCGTCGCGCATTTGCTCACCGAGCGCGCGAAGTTCTTTCTCGGATTTATCGCCGTGAATCACCAGCGAGATGACCTGTTGGCGGTTTGTAAGCAGGCTGATGACGGGGCGCTCGGCGTCGCGTGGCAAAGAAGTCACGCGGTCGACAGCACTCTTGATGTCGTTCAGAACTTCGTTGGGTTCGCTTCCGGTCAGCAATTCGGCCGTGACCGAACCCACGCCTTCACGTGATGTGGAGCGAACTTTCTTGACGCCATCGACACCGCGAACGACTTCCTCAACAGCCAGGACCACGCCCTGTTCAACTTCGGCCGGACCTGCGCCTGGGTACACGATCGAGATCGAAACCATGTCGAGGTCGACCTCGGGGAAGACCTCCTGTTTGATTCGCGACGACAACATCAAGCCGCCGACCACGAACACAAACATGAGCAGGTTCGCGGCCACCGAGTTGTTGGCCATCCATGCGAGGATGCCTCGATTCCACGACGGCGAGTCTTCTGCCTCGTTTGGGTCAGTCGAGTTCATGGCTTCTCCTTTTTAGGAGCGGTGTCTTCTTTCTCGGACTCCGTTCGCAGCTTCATGCCTTGCACCGGCGTTGCTATGCGGCTGGTCACGTATTTTTCGCCGGGTTTGAGCCCTGTGCCAATCCAGACGGTATCGTCATCGCCCCATACGACCTCGACTTTTCGAAGGTCGAGGCGATTGTCTTGAAATGCCCATACGTGGTCGCCGTCATGCACAGCGGCCCGAGGAACCACGGCCACTTCTGCTTCGGAGCGCCCGTGAATATCGACCGTTACGATCGAACCCATCATCAGCGGAACACCGCGTTCGGCTTCTGGCGCGGCCAGATTCATGGGGTCTTCGATCCTCGCCAGTACGCGTGCCATGCGGCCGATGGGGTCGACTTCAGGCAAGAGCCGCAAAACCTGACCTTTGCGGGTCACGCGTTCGGCGCCGTTTTGTTGGTTCACCGTGGTCAGCGCGCCGGTGCTTGAATTCATGCCCGGAATTTCGATGAAGCTGAGCTTGTCGACGGGCACCGAAACCTGGACCCAATAAGCGTCCGTTCCAACGATAGTCGCGAGCTGGCTCTGCGGCGATACGGTCTGCCCGATTTCGACGTTTTCGCTCTGGATATAGCCGTTGAATGGAGCACGAATCACGGTCCGGTCGAGGTCGAGGCGTGCCTTGTTTTGACCCGCTTTTGCCGACTCAACATTCACCTCGGCAATCCGTTGTTGGGGTGCGCGCAGAGCCAAGGACGCATCATCATTTTCGTTCCCAGCGCGCTCCTTAAAAAGTTCCCACTCACGCAGGGCAACCCGTTGTTGGCCTTGTTCGATGCGTAATTGCGCCTCGGCTTGGTCGACCGCTGATTTGCGTTGGGCAAGGGCGATTTCGTAGTCACGACGGTCGATTTTTAGAAGCGGGTCGCCTTTTTTGACCAGTCCGCCGGAAACCAAAGCGTCGCTGACCCAGATCACCGAGCCCGAAACTTGCGGCTGAAGTGTGACCTTCTCGGAAGCCATCACCGTCCCCTGAGCACTCAAATCGATTTGTTTCTTTTCGTGAGCAGCCGTGGCGAGTTCAACCAAAATGCCGTGATTCACAGCTTCGGTGCGTTCTGGTTTTGGCTTGCTCTTCACGAGCGTCCTCGCCACAAAAGCAGCGGCAAGGAGGATGACGACGGGGAGCGCGTATTTCAAAACGCGTTGAAGGTTGGTGTTCATCAGTTTTCCTCGCTTGGCGCGGTCAGTTCTTTTGTCCACGAACCGCCAAGCGCTCGACAGGTCTGGACTCGTAATGAAAATTGTTGGCGTCGTGCGTCCAAAACCGACTGTTCGGCTGACTGCAACGTTCTTAAGGAGGTCAGAACTCGCAGGTAATCAAGCGCGCCGCTGCGATAGCGTTCGCGCGCGAGATCGAGCGCGGTGGCCGCGACCCCTTGTTGGGCTTCGAGGTGCTGAAGGACCACACTCTGGTGTTCTTCTTGAACGACCGCGGTTTGGACTTCTTGCACCGCTTTGACGACCGTTTGTCCGTAAACGTAGAGCCGTTCCTTGGCCTGAGCCGCAGCTTGATCGACGGCGGCATTTCGCCGTCCGCCTTCAAAAACAGGCTGAGTCGCTTGGGCCGCGAGGCTCCAGAAAAGCTCGTCAAAAAGGTTGCCGAGCTCGGCTGCCTGCAAAAACAGATTCGCGCTCAGTCGAATGCTCGGAAGCCGATTGCGCGCCGCTGCTGCAGTCCGCGCATCTGCCGCCTCAAGCCGTATCCACGCCGAACGAACATCCGGCCGCTCCTGAAGCATATCGGCGGGCATGCCGACCTCGGGGAAGGCCGGCAAGCGCGGAAGTTCGACGCCGCTGATGGACAGTGTTCCCGTGGGTGGTGTGCCCAAAAGGGCCTCAAGTCTGAAGACCGCCACTTGTTCGGTGGCGAGCGCCTGTTCCAGCCTCGCATCCAAGCCATAGATATCGCCGAGCTGTGAATTCACATCGAGCGCGTTGGCGAGGCCCTGTGAAAGGCGAAGGCTGGTCAATTCCAAATACCGATTCGCGACATCGATCTGGTCGCGCAACAAGGTCGCGCGCTGTCGAGCCGAAACCACGTCCAACCAGGCTTCAGTGACCTGAGCTGCCATCGTGATGGCGAGCGACTGGGTGTCGTTTCGAAACGCTTCCACATCCAGATCTGAAGCTTCACGCTGCTTTGCGAGACGACCGAATAAATCAAGTTCGTAAGATACGGGAGCACTCAAGTTAAACGAGTTGCCCTCGACCGAGCCAAGCGGGGCAGGGGCGGGCGATTTGGAACGCCCAGCAGTTGCCTGCAAAGAAACGACCGGAAAAAGCGACGCATTATTCTGAGCCGCAATCGCCTCGGCCTGTTCTAAGCGAGCCCAGGCCGACTTCATCTCGAAGTTCTTGTCCAGCGCTTGGGCGATGAACCCGTCGAGTTCCGAGGCTCCAAAATCGGAACACCAGCCGTCACGCGCCATCGAGGGCAGCGCTGACGTTTGGAATGTCGCCGGCGTCGGCACAATTTTATCGGCTTTTTCGGCCATTTGAGGCCCGGAACAGGCGGTTACGCCCGCCAGTCCGATGGCCATGATTGTATTTCGAAAGATCATATCTTCGTTGTCTCTGGCTCTAAACCACGCAAGAGATTGACGACCACGCCACGCACAAAAGTGTGCTTGGGCATCGGACTAAATTCGTTGATGCCGACGATGTCGGCGAAAATATAATGCCAGGCGGTGCCTATCAGCATCCGCGCGGCGATTTCGGGATCATGAGGTCGTAAGCGGCCAAGCGCGTGCTCGGCGGCCAGGTAATTGGCGACAATTCGAATCGCTGCCACAGGAGGGGCGTCGATACTCGGAATGATACGAGCGCCGGCTCCGCTGGCCATCATCAACATGATTTTGGGAATCACTTCCTCAAAAAACGTGAGTGCTTCGTGCAAAAACGCTGTCAGCTCTTCTTCAACACTTGTTCGTCCCACGCGCTCTGGGAGCTTGGCCAGAAAGTCTGGTCGTGCTGGAAGGCCCATGCACTCAAAAAACAGAGCTTCTTTGGTGTGGAATCGACGAAAGAGGGTGCCTTCGGAAACCCCCGCACGACGGGCGATTTCCGCAGTCGTGCCCTGCACGCCGTCTTCGATGAAGACTTCGCGCGCGGCATTGAGAATCGTCTCAGTATCAATTGTAGTCGCGCGTCCCATAGAACCTCGTTGCGGAGTAGATGCTTCGCAAAAGTGATCCGATTCACCCCATTAGTCGTTTTTTGATGAGTTCACACTCATTAATTGCAGAGCATCGTTTTAACCCTTTGGAAGTGCTTGAAAAGCGATTTGTGTTTCGTCATCGTGGCCCGACTTGCACCACTATTTTGGGATGGAACCAATGCGACTCATGTGCACAAGCCTGTTCATTCTCGTGCTCTCCGCCTGCGGAACCGCCGATGAGCCGTCGTTCGATTCTGGCGAAATCCAGACAGCACTGCTTCCAGCCGGTGCTGACATTAGTCAATGCGTCCCCACTCCAATCGCGCCGGATTTTTGCGAGTGGGTCGGCGCGTTGGATGGCTTCTATTTTGGAGATATCACGAAGATCCAAATGGAGGGTCTGCCGATGGTGCTTGGCAGCGGTACAGAACCAGAGGTGGACTCGTGTCCAAGCGGCATCGTGAATGAGGCGCTCGCGATCACGATCGACGTGGCCGAAACCCTCGTGGGCGCGACAAGTCCGTCATCGATCACCTTTGTCCTTGGAATTCATCAGTTGGACGAGATGAATCCTCGGCCAGCCCTTCATCGAACCGAAGGCATCATTTGGGGCGCCAAAGACAAAGGGCTTCAGGTCGGCGATCGAATCGGCGTTCCGGTGCACAAATCGTCCGACGGCAAGTTGGGGCTACTTGGTGAGCCATTCTTTACCCAGTCAGCCGATGGCAGCATCGTGATTCAGGAGCGAGCCAGGTGCCAGGAGCCTGTGGTCGCCGGCGTGGCGAATAAGGGCGTGCTGGACGTGAAGATGGACATATCAGCTTGTGTCTCAGGTCCAGAAGCCCAAGACCGTCGTGTTGGCTTTGACTTGGCATGGACCACGCGGAAGAGTTGGGCATATGCCGGGTACTGCTTTGGTGAGGACACGCCGAGCGACTGCGGGACCCATGCGGATTGTCCATTCGAAAAGCCGGTCTGCAACGCTTCGGGGACCTGCGAGGCCCCATGAAATACTCAATTCTTAGAGTTACGCCACGGTAGCTATCCGTGTAAGGAGGTCCGCGTGTCTCAGGCGGGATTTAGTGTTCTGACAATAGGATCCCGAAAGGAAGGCAGAGCAAGGGTCGCAACGTTCAATATCGGAGAATGTGCGACGATGACGTGGGACACAGAGAACATGTTATCTGAGGAGGAATGGCCGTCAGCTGACACGTTTGGAATATGGGACGAATATTGTCTCACGCACCGATGGAGCCTGTTGGCGATTCTGCGTAATCAGGAACTTTGGCTGTTTCAACGACACAATAAATCAGCAAAACTTTGCCTAAAATTCATATCAGGCAACAGTTTAGAGATGTCCAACAAGCTGATCCGATTTGAAGAAATCAGAGTGCTTCCAAGGGTCTTCGGCATGGGCTTCTCTCTTGAGGTATCGATCGAGAGTCAATGGCGCAGATTGATGACGGTTTGGGATCCAGTTTCTTTCTTTTTGGATGACGGTTATGCCATTGGAATGGAGGCAGATTTTTTTGAGGATGTCGTCAGAATAGTCGCCAGCGCACGAGCAGGCGGGCCATTTTTTGTCCCCATACGTTCTTGGGACGACCATTTTACTGAATCAGGTAGGGTGACCCGTCCCCAGTTTTTGAAATCTGCCAACCTGTTAAGCGATTGACGAATCGCGGAATCGCCATGGCAGAGGGGAGCCTGACGCACACTTGCAGATCACAGCTGACTTGTTAGTTGAATCGTAACGCCTCAACCTGACATCCTTGTTGCCGATCCAATTTTAGAGGTCCGCATGAAAAAGCTCATTATTGCCCTGACGTGTCTGGGTTCATTCGCCACGTCGGTCGCGTTTGCACAAAAAGCGCCCGCGGTGATTCACGCTGCGACCTTCGCAAAAACAGCGACGACCTTCGGGTCTTACTGGTATCGCGGCCTGGCCGAAATGAACCGGTTTGAGGTCCAGCAATCGCGGTATGGCGAAATGCACGAAGGCGAGCTGGTGGCGATTTTTGTCACCGAGGATTTCTTGAAAACGAAGCAGGTGAAACACGATTTTGGTCCAAAAACCGACGCCGTGCCCATCATGAAGATGCTGGCCTACCGGCACTTTTCGACCGGAATCTACCCCTATAATCTGACGACGACGGCGTTTGTCCCGGTCAAAGAGGCCAAGATTTCCAAATTATCGTTTTCCCAGACGGATTGGTGTGGGCAGGTCTTTTCGCAGTTCAACCGCACCGACCAAGGCTTCAACGTCGAGAGCCGCTCGTATTTTCAGTCCGAAGGCGACAAAGACTTCAAAATCGCCGACGCCGTTCTAGAAGACGAGCTATGGACCAAGCTCCGTCTGAACCCCAAGAACCTGCCCACAGGCACGTTTGATGCGGTGCCTTCGATGGCATTCCTGAGGCTGAACCACAGGGAAGCCAAGGTTTACACAGCCAAGGCCACGACGCAGGAAAAGGTGGTCCGAGATTTCCTAAAGACTCCCGCGAGCGCGTACACGATCTCGTTTGAGGACCTTGGCCGAACGCTCATACTTTATTACGAACCGACGTTTCCGTTTCGTATTGTGGCGTTCGAGGAAATCGCCCCAGCCATCTTCAATCCACAAGGCGGCGAGCCTGAAGTCCTTACAACACGGGGCGTTTTGGCTGAGTCGATCATGCTCGATTACTGGAAAAAGCACACAAATGCAGATGCCGGTTATCGAAAATCACTCGGTTTGAAACCGCTTTAAACCTGTGGCTGGTATTAAATTGGTCGGGTTTTATGATGGTGCTGTGCTTGGTCGGCATGCCTATGGCCTGCATTGCGACCCGTTTGCGACCGCGACAAAAGCAATCATCTGCGTATAGAAGCCGATTGGATTCGGATGTACAGATGCTTGCCGCAATCTAGGAGCAATTTATGGAAACGATCCACGTAGTTCAGCCGTTCGACCATGGGAAGAAGGGCTTGGTTGCAGGTGCAGTCCTGCAGTTCAAGACCGCAGATGAGGCCACGCGCAAGGCCGGGCGGCTAGCCGACAAACACGCCGGTATCCTCGCCTACAGCATGGACGTGGACGAAGACACGGGCGACTACAGCACCCCGATCATATTATTCAAGTCGGGGGAAGTGCCAGACCTTTAGCTCGCCTCCTCACCGCGTAGCCGCTCGAAGAAGCCTTGCAGGATTAAAACCATTCGGGTGCCTGTTTAAAGACCATGAGAAGTCGCCGCCCCAATCGACAACCGTCGTCCACCGCCTCGAAAAGACGGTCGCGTCGTCATCCGCGCCGCGATATTCCGCGCGGCGGCGACTATTATCCTACTTCCTACAGTCCGAAACTCGCGCAGCGCGGCGCATCCACACGGCTCTGGCTTGCTGCGGGAAGTGCGTCGTTAACGTTGGTGGCGATTGTCGCAGCTCTTCTGTCGACTCAAGGGCCGTTCTCGCTGGCTGTGCTGGCGATACTGGCGTTCCTGTCCTTCAACGCGACCATTGCGCTCGTGATGAGCGCGCGTCGCGAGGAGGCCGTTCACGGGCTCGAAGGAAATCAAACGCCGCCGCTTTTGGAATGCGACGGCGCGGATGGTCATGTGGATCGTTACAGGCTGTGATGGGTGCGCAGGCCCGATGGCCTGCATTGCGCTTGGTCCGCAGGCCCTATGGCCTGCATTGCGACGACTTCAGCGGGGAAGATCTAAAAAGTCGATGGTCTTGCCGTACTCCAAGTTCTTGACGTTCTTGGTGTCGGTTTCTTTGAGGAGATGTTTGGCGAGCGCGGCTTTCGATTCATCCTCACCGTGCACCAGGAAGATATTCTTGGCCTGAGTGCTTTTTGCCCAGTCCGTCAGTTCTTTTTGCCCTGCATGAGCCGAGAACCCATTCACGGTCAGAATCTTGGCGTTGATGGGGATATTCTTGCCGTAAATCGTCGCAAAATCCGCTCCGTCGACAATATGCCGGCCGAGCGTTCCATAGGCTTGGTAACCGCAAAACACGACCGTGCATTCGCTGCGTCCCAGATTATGCATCAAGTGGTGGACGACTCGGCCACCCGTGGCCATTCCGCTGCCCGCGAGGATGATTGCGCCCGATTGGATCTCGTTGATCTTCATCGAATCGCGCGTTTCGCGGGTGTAGCGCAATGCATCAAAATCGAAAGGCGTCTCGCCGGCATCGTGCAGGGCCATGGCTTCGGCATCGTAGATATCTGGGTGACGCTCAAAAATGCGAGTTGCACTGATGGCCATCGGGCTGTCGAGGTAAATCTCGACGTTCTTGGGGAGTCGTCCGTCGCGCCAGGCTTCGTAGAGCACGTAAAGAAGCTCTTGTGCTCGTTCGAGGGCAAAGGTCGGGATGATGACATTACCACGACGTTTCGAGGCTTCTTCAACCGCGGCAAGCAACTCGTCGACCGAGCTTTGGAAGGGGCGATGGTCGCGGTCTCCGTACGTGGATTCCATCACGACAACGTCGGCGTGGGGCGGCGTCGAGGGATCGTGAATGATGGGTTTGCCTGAATTTCCAAGGTCGCCCGAAAAAATGAATTTACGCGTCTCTCCGCCTTCGACGAGATCGAGTTCGACGTAGGCTGATCCCAGAATATGGCCCGCGTCGTGGAACGTTGCCTTTACGCCTTCACAGACATCGAAGGTTTCTTTGTACGCATGAAACTCGCGCCACACGTCCATCGTGTCTAAGACGTCTTCATCGTCGTACATGGGTTTCGCGGGCGGTTGGTCTGCTTTCTTTTTCCGGTTGAAACGCGCGGCTTCGTTTTCTAGCAATTTGGCGCTGTCCAGAAGGCTGATGCGCGCCAATTCAAACGACGGTCGGGTGCTGACGATTCGACCTGTGAATCCGCGTTTTTTCAGAAGAGGCAATCGGCCAATATGATCCAAATGCGCGTGGGAGACGATGACGACGTCGATTTGTTTGACGTCAAAAACGAAGTCGGCCTCGTTATCTTCTCGGGCCGTGCGCCCGCCCTGAAAAATACCGCAATCCAGAAGGATTTGTTTGCCGTTGACCTCGAGCAGATGGCAGGAGCCCGTGACGCCATCGACGGCGCCGTAACTTGTGAGTTTCATGTGTCCTCCGTGGATACTTCTTTAATCTTCTAAACAATCGTAAACGGCGCGGCAAAGCGCTTTGGCGCGCAACGAACGCACCCGCCAGTCCATTTTATTTGGTGCATAACCAATCGTGATGCCTGCTTTCGGGTCAGCCCAGCCCAAAGCACCGCCCATTCCAGCGTGACCAAATGATTCCGGGTTTGGTGAAAACACCGTGGTTTCCTCTTTGAGGAAGCCGTTCGACCAACCCAGAGGCTTCTGTAGCACCTGATCGTGGTCCGACCATCCCAATCTTGTGTACACCGGTTCGAGCGTTTCGCGGCGAATAAACTGACGTCCGCCGAATGAGCCATGTAGGGCAAAGGGCAAGTAGGCCCGTGCAATGCCGTCCGCTGTTCCTGTGGCCGAACCGAAGGCCAATTCAGCACGACGAACCGGAGGCCGGTTGTAGATCGTGAGATCGTTGCCGGGAACGCTTGGGTTGGTGAACGCCCGTTTCATCGTCGATTTGCGGGTCAAGTACTCTCGAATGACGTGCGCTTCAGAAGATCGTGGTTCCTGCACCAGCGCCCCGACCATCTTTTTGATGCGTGTCGGGACCGACGGCGGATAAAGCGTCGCAAATTTGGAGTCAAAAAAGGACGGCGTGCCCAGACGCACATCGGATTCAAGGGGCTCAAAAATCTCTCGAGTCAGGAACTCACCCATCGAACTCTGGGTGATGCGTTCGAAGAGTTCACGGACGTACATCCCAAACGTGATGGCGTGATAACCCTGATTCGTCCCGGGTTTCCAGATCGGCGTTTGGGACTCCAGCGCGTCCAAAACTTTTGCAGACGCCCGGGTGTCGGTCAGGTCAGACATCTGCAGGGCTTTATCCAGGTAGGCGAGCCCGCCGCGATGACCGACGAGCGTTCCGACGCTGATGTCCGCCTTTCCGTTCTTTGCGAAACCTGGCCAATAGTCAGCAACAGGCGCGTCCCATTCCAGCAATCCGCGGTCTGCGAGCAGGTTCATGGCCATTGCCGCAAACCCCTTGGTCACAGAAAACAAAACGATGCGGGTGTCGCGTTCCCAGGGAGTGCCAGACTCAAGGTCCGCCAGACCGCCCCACAGATCGACCACCTGCACGCCGTG